>CAUEKH010000498.1 GCA_959018155.1 uncultured Hungatella sp. | reverse complement strand
TATTTTAACTCAGGCCTTTGGCTTTGAACGGAGAAGTCAGGCCGGCAGCAGGGATTCCAGCTATATGAATCACGGTGTCAAAGTGCTGCGGACCGAAGAAAACGGCGATATATATTTTGCCGTGTATGGTTACATGTATAACGGGGATAACGAAGGTCGTTTCGGTATTGCGGTGAATCGCTATAACCGGGTGGATGGCACCTACTCTGAAGTTCTGTTCATTCCGTATGATAAGAGTTTCAGTATGTTAAACCGGGGAATCCAGAAGATGGCGTTTATTGATGGAAACGATATGTTCTATCTTTGCCTGGAAGATACAATTTACCGGTTTGACATCATCATGAAGAAAGTAGATGTGGTGCTGGAACAGGCAGAATCTGAAGACTGTGCCATTTCAGGAGATGGCCGGAGTATTGTCATTTCTCACAGAAATGGGGCCGGCGCCGTGACGGAGATCGAGTGGCGGAATCTCGAGACCGGTGAGACTCAGAATATTTTGCTAAAAGGGCAGCGGATGGCGCTGATTGGCATGGTTGGAGAAAATCTGGTCTACGGTGAAGCAAATTCGGCTGCTGAAGAACGACTGGATGTTTTATATATTGTTGATAGCGGATTGAATGTACTGAAAGAATATAAGGTGGATGGCGGATACATCAGCGGAACGCAGATTGAAGGAAACCTCCTTGAGATATTCCGGCGTGACAATAGCGGGACCGACCTGTCGGCAGATTATATCGTCTATAATGAAAATAATAGTCAAAATATCAGTGCCTGCAGTGTACGTGACGATGTGCGCAAACGTGAGACATGGCTTGTCACCAACGAATACGGTAATACCATGCCGGTGGTGCTATTTGCCAGAGGTATCGAATCTTATCGGAATACGGGGATGGAATTCCAGACTCAGGGAGAAGAATACACGGGATATTTTGTATATACAAATGATAATATGATGAAATATCCGACCTTTAAGGAGGCTTATCAGGAAGCTTTATCTAATGACGGTAAAGTCCTGGATAATCAGGGGCGACTGATCAGCCGGCCGTCGGTACGTTATGAAGAGAAGGAACTGGGCGGACAGGCAATCACCCTGGCCGGGGAAGATCAGATGGCTCAGCAGCAGGCGGTACTTGAATGGCTTTTCAAATATGAAAAAACGGGTGGAGAGCCGACACTGGCCAGCGATGATATGTTTGAAAACCTTCAGGTGAATTTCCCGGATTTCCATATGGTCGATATGACCGGAATTGGACTCGATGACGCTCTGACGATGATTTCAGAAGGTGTTCCATTGATTGTTAAAAACAGCGAGGGTACATGGTGTGTTGCCGAGGGTTATGCCAGCGGTTATATTTCGATTGCAGATCCAAAAGATGGCACGGTCGTCAGCTATGAACAGGCTTCGGCGGTGGATGGCATCGCATCTTCCGGTAATGTGATCTATAGTTATTATAAATAGTCAAAAACATGTCCTCCCGAAAGCTTGCGAGAACGCTTTCGGGAGGACATGTTTTTTTGATTGACGCAATGCGTTCTTTTTGAATAAAAGGTTTTGTGGTGATTGGCGGGAAAACGTACAGATATTTTTGATAGAAATATTTGGCCGATGCAGTAGTTTGTTTAGAGGCTGCTATAAATAGTCAAAAACATCCTCCCCGGAAAGCGTTCTTGCAAGCTTTACGGGGAGGATGTTTTTGACAATCTTATTTTAAATTTTCCGGATTGAGTCCCTCTAATTCAGGCAGGACGAAGCGTCCATCCTCACGGATGAGTACGTCGTCAAACCAGATACGGCCGCCGCCGTATTCTGGTCTCTGGATACATACCAGATCCCAGTGAATTGCCGAATGGTTGCCATTTGGCGCGTCGTCGTAGCAGTTGCCCGGTGTAAAATGGAAGGATCCCATGATCTTTTCATCAAAGAGGGTATCTTTCATCGGGTTCAGAATATATGGGTTGACGCCGAGGGCAAATTCACCCACATAACGGGCGCCGTCGTCGGTATCAAGTACCTGATTGATTCGGGCAGTGTCGTTGGCAGTGGCTTTGACAATTTTTCCATTTTCAAAGGTGAAGCAAATATTTTCAAATGTAAAGCCCTGGAAAACAGCCGGTGTATTGTAGGTCAGAGTGCCGTTGATGGAATCTTTGACCGGAGCCGTGTAGACTTCACCGTCAGGAATATTCATGTTGCCGGAACATTTGATGGCCGGAATGCCTTTGATGGAGAAAGTCAGATCGGTTCCCGGACCCTCGATGCGGACTTTATCAGTTTTATTCATAAGTTCGATGAGCGGCGTCATGGCTTCGCCCATTTTCTCATAATCCAGACAGCAAACGTCAAAATAGAAATCCTCAAAAGCTTCCAGACTCTGGTTATTGAGCTGAGCCATCGAGTTATTTGGATAGCGCATAACGCACCAGCGCAGCTTCGGCACACGGATTTCATGATGGACCGGTGTGCTGTAGAGACGTTCATAGAGGGCCAGATTTTCGGCCGGAACATCTGAA
>CAUEKH010000497.1 GCA_959018155.1 uncultured Hungatella sp. | reverse complement strand
TTCGAAAGAGAAAATCCGTTTCACCGATTTGTCCGGCAAACCCTTAATCTATTATCGCCGCTTCGATTCCATCATATCCCTGGCCTTCCAGAATGCCGGAATCCGCCCCGATATATTCTGTAAAAATGACGATGCCCGCACCTGCATCCAGTGGGCCAAAACCGGCCTTGGCATCGCCCTGGTACCGGAATCCATCAGCCAGATGGGCCTCGCCTGCGGCCTGGCAGTCCGGGAGATCGACTCCGAATACACCACCACCCGCATGGCTGCCGTTTACAAAAAAAATGGCTATGTATCAAACATAGCCAAAGAATTTACTGAGGAATTTAAATCATATGTGGAAGGAGCCGGGGCGTCAGAAGCTTAGAAAATGCCGCGGCTCTGACGCCTGTTATCCGACATCCCGGTTCAGTCCTGCCGTCATCTGCTCGACATCCCCGGTTCAGTTCTGACGCCTGTTACCCGACATCCCGGTTCAGCTTCGCCGCGACGCCAAACACGAGAAATCCGATCACAAACATCACGGCCAGGATCGCAACCCCGCCGTTGCTCTTCCCGGTAATCTGCGCAAACAGGCCCATGAGCGCCGTTCCCATAAATGACGCTCCCTTGCCGCAGATATCGAAAATACCGAAAAACTCCCCCGATTTCTCAGGCGGTATAATCCTTGCAAAATATGAGCGGGACAGCGCCTGAATCGCGCCCTGAAACATGCCGACGCAGACGGCCAGAATCCAGAATTCATACTGTTTATCCAGCTGGATTGCGTATAAGGCAATGCACAAATAGGCAAGAATGCAGACGCGTATCAGCTTCTCCGTCCTGTATTTTCTGGCCAGTTTCCCGAACAGCAGGGCAAATGGGAACGCCACAATCTGAGTCAGCAAAAGCGCCAGAAGAAGTCCCTGGGAATTAAGCCCCAGAGAACTGCCATATGCCGTCGCCATCTCGATAATCGTATAAACCCCGTCGATATAAAAGAAATAAGCAATCATGAATACGAAAATCCGCTTATGGTTTTTCAGATCCTTTAACGTCCGTCCCAGACGCAGGAGACTGTTTTTGACGACGCCATGTTCCCTGGCGCCCTCCTTCGAATAGTGCACCTGCTGGTAGGATCTCAACAGCGGCACCGTCGCCGCGAACCACCAGAAAGCATTGATCAGCAGTGCAATCACCATGGCCGTCACCATAGTAATTCCCAGTTTTTCATAAAACAGCACGAACAGCAGGCTTAGCACAAATGGCACGCAGCTTCCGATGTACCCCCATGCAAAGCCCTGGGAAGAAACCGAATCCATCCGTTCCGGCGCAGTGATATCCGGAAGCATGGAATCATAGAACACAAGGCTGGCAGAGTACCCCACCTTTGCAATCACAAAAACAATCAGGAAAATGATCCATGATTTCGGGACCGCCAACGCCGCGCAGCCGATGACGCCAACCGCCATACTGGCGGTAAATATCGGCTTCTTATAACCTCTCGTGTCCGCAACAGCCCCGCACACCGGGCCGATGAAAGCGACTGCCAGGGTGGCAATGGAGGCCGCATACCCCCAGTAAGCCAGATAGTCTACCTCAGAGATTCCCTCCAGTCCTGCCAGATAGTTAAAATAAATCGGGAGAATCGTTGTTGCCAGGAGCACAAATGCGGAATTTCCCACATCGTACAGAATCCATTTTTTCTCCATCGCAGTCAGTTTATTATTCGTTTTCTGATCCATATGACTCCTTTTTCTTCCAGATATCTGACGGTCAGATATCAAACAGATTTAGCTGTGTGATTTCATAATTTTTCCTGTAAGCGTGGATGATATCCTTCATCCGGTAAAGAATTCCGTATTTCTCACATTCCGCCGCGAACAGCCCCCACAGCTTTCTGGCATGGGGACTGGTGCACTCGTACGCATTCCTGTAACGCCTGATGTACTGTTCTGTGTAATCCGTCTCCGGGAACAGTTCTTTCAGCTTGTCGAAATACCACTCCCGCTGGTTATTGCGCAGCGTCATTCCAAAAGCCGCATAGATGAACTTCGCGCCTGTCTCGTGGGCGCGCCTGACAATTGACAGGACATTTTCCGGGGTATCTTCAATCAATGGCAGAACCGGCATCAGCAAAATTCCGGTAAAAATCCCCCTGCTGCTTAAGTATTCAATCATCTCAAATCGCTTGGAGGAGGATGAGACATGCGGCTCTATCTTCGCCGCCAGCGCGTCATCCACGGTCGTCACGGTCACTTTGCAGAGTACCGGCGAATGTTCCCGGATGCTTTCCAGAATGTCTGCATCCCGCCGAAGCAGCGCGCTCTTCGTGGCAATCGCCGCCCCGAACCCAAATGCATCCACCAGTTCTAAGGCGTGCCTCGTAAGCTTAAGTTCTTTCTCAAACGGATTATACGGATCGCTCATGGCGCCTGTCCCCACCACTCCCGTTCGGACCTTCCGCCTTAAATCATCCCGGATAATCCGCAGAGCATCCTCCTTGGCCCGCACCGTATCAAAATGGTCAATCCGGTAAC
>CAUEKH010000496.1 GCA_959018155.1 uncultured Hungatella sp. | reverse complement strand
GCCGGGATCGACTACGTTCTCTCCACCATCCGGCTGAACCACTCTCTTCCAAGGCCATGCCTCGTGGTAAATCCGATTCTCCAGCCCGAGGACCGGGCGGCCATCGAACGCCTTGGAATTCCGAGAAAGACCATTCTTTCAGGGTACTATTCCATAGAAGAGAAGCTGGGCTTTCTCGACCGCGTGACGAGGGCCAAGGTGATGGAAGTGATTGAGAGGGAACTGGGGTATCAGACTGTGAAGCCGGTACATAATCCAAAGAGTTTCAGCAGCTTCTTAAAATATGACTGCATCCGCCTGGTGGATCAGCCCCTTGACTGGAGGACGGCTGTCCGCGAGAGCGCGGCGCTGCTGGAACACCGGGGATTTATTGAAACGTCTTACACAGACAATATGATATCTTTTATAGAAGAAATGGGATTTTACGCGGTCTCCGATGATTCCTTCGCCCTGCTTCACGGAAAAGGGGTGGAGGGAATTCATCAGACCTGCTTAAGCCTGCTCGTCAATCGGCAGCCGGTCTGCTTTGGCGGGAAAAAAGTGAAGGTCATCCTCTGCCTGGCCAGCCGTGACGCGAAGGAACATATTCCGGCGGTGGTGACGCTGATGCGCATGGTGAAAACCACGCCGCTGATTCATGATTTGGAACAGTGCGGCAGCGAAGAGGAATTGTATCAGACAATTTTAAACTGCGAATTTGAGGTACTATAAAGGGACAACAGGGAGAACAAGAGGAACATGGAAAGGATCAGTATCAGAGAGAATTACCAGCATACATTAACGGCATGTTATATTGGCTACATTACACAGGCGATTGTCAATAATTTTGCGCCGCTGCTTTTTCTGACATTTCAGCGGTCGTATGGGATATCTTTAGGGAAGATTTCCCTGCTTGTGACAATCAACTTCGGAGTTCAGCTTATGATTGATTTTCTGGCGGCTCATTTTGTGGACAGGATCGGCTATCGGGTTTGTATGGTAGGGGCCCATATCTGCGCGGGGGCGGGGCTGATTGCGATGGCATTTCTTCCTCCGCTTCTGTCGGACAGTTTTCTCGGACTGGTTTTGGCGATTGTGCTGTATGCGATCGGCGGCGGCCTGCTGGAGGTGCTGGTAAGCCCGATTGTGGAGGCGTGTCCGACAGAGCGGAAGGAGGCGACGATGAGCCTTCTCCACTCATTTTACTGCTGGGGACATATGGGCGTTGTCATTCTGTCAACCCTGTTTTTTACGGCGTTTGGAATCGGAAACTGGAAAATACTGGCAGTATTATGGGCGGTGGTCCCGCTGTTTAACGCGTGCTATTTTTCCCTTGTACCGATCAGAAAGCTGGTGGAAGAGGAAGAAGAGGGGCTTTCTGTCCGGCAGCTGTCCGGCAGAAAGGTATTCTGGATTCTCATGATTCTGATGGTATGTGCGGGCGCCAGCGAACAGGCGGTGAGCCAGTGGGCTTCTGCCTTTGCCGAGGCAGGGCTTCACGTCTCGAAGAGTATCGGAGACCTGGCCGGGCCGTGCGCATTTGCCTGCTTTATGGGAACTGCCAGGATTGTATCGGCAAAATACAGTGATAAATTTTCTCTGGAAAGGATTATGGTGTTCAGCAGCGGACTCTGTATTATCAGCTATCTCCTCATATCCCTTTCCCCGTGGCCGGTTTTAAGCTTATTCGGCTGCGCGCTCTGCGGCTTTTCTGTAGGTGCGCTCTGGCCGTCCACGTTCAGTCTGGCAGTGAAAAAGATACCGGGCGGCGGCACCGCCATGTTTGCATTTTTTGCTCTGGCCGGTGATGTGGGCTGTGCCGGCGGGCCGCTGCTGGTAGGGCGTGTGTCCGGCATCATGTCGGATGACTTACGTGCCGGAATTTTAGCCGCCCTGGTATTCCCGGTTTTAATGATACTCGGTGTAATGGCTGTCAGGAAAGAGCGGACATCTGCGAAAGAGCCGCCGCTTACATTGGCAGATTAAAAATTTCTTCTCAGCTGAAGGATCGTTATGGAGGCGGTTCCGTCCAGTCCGGTTGCACTGCCGTTGTAGGTCAGGGAAAATACGGTCGGAGACGGGACATAGATAATTAAAAAATTGGATCCATAGGCTGTGGAAAATGTGTCCGTGGTCCCCGTTTTAAAGTAGATTCCAAATTCAATATGGGGGCTGTCATTGTAAAACGGGGTGATTTGCATATAATCTTCGCTCGGCAGGGAGGCAGACACGTGATAGGAGATCAGATAATATCCCTCTGGAAGTGAGATACGGGTATTGTCTGACAGAAAGATCTGACCTGTCGGGTCGGGGGTTATGGTGCCAAATGGAATCAGGGAACCGTTTGTGTAGGCAGTCATAAAGTTGGCAAAGGAAGCGAAGACCTCTTCAGGAACGATTCCGGGTTCACCAGGAGGTCCGGGTTCACCAGGAGGTCCGGGCTCGCCTTGAGGCCCGGGTTCACCCTGAGGTCCAGGTTCACCCTGAGGTCCGGGTTCGCCTTGAATACCGGGTTCACCAGGAGGTCCAGGTTCGCCCTGAGGCCCGGG
>CAUEKH010000495.1 GCA_959018155.1 uncultured Hungatella sp. | reverse complement strand
CGCCTTGGAGACGAACATTCCATAATTATCAACCGTGTTTCAAAAAATAACGGCATCGTTCTGGACGGTCTGTGCATCCAGAATCCTGGAAATGCAATCGCACCTACCATCTATCTGAATCATTATTATGATGCACTGAATCAGGGAATTTCCCTGGAAACGATTCTTGACGATATCATCATGCTGGCCACAGAAACACCGCTTCCTGATTCTATGTCACAACTGCCCATGACCTCTCCCGCTCAGTTTATAGATAAAATCGTCTATCGACTGATCAATGCACCTGCCAATAGGGAACTCCTAAGGGATGTCCCCCACTTACATTATCCTGAGCTGGAACTGGCGCTCGTCTTCTGTGTGCTGCTGGAGGACAGCGACATGGGGCAGTTTACCTCACTTATCCACAGAGATCAGGCCGAACGGTACCATTTATCTGCAAAACTGCTGACAGAATGTGCCATCCACAATACGCCACGCCTGCTGCCGCCCGCCATTGTCCCCCTCCAGGATATCGTAAGGGAACTTCTCCTGGAGTCCATGGATGACTCATTAAAAGAAGAGTATCCTGACACCCTGACGGAAATGCCTGCGGATTCCCATCCGTTTTATGTCTTAAGCAATACCTCCGGCGTCAACGGAGCCTGCTGTATTTTCTACAAATCTGTATTGAAAAACTTCGCGGAGCAAATGGACAGCGACCTCTATATCCTGCCCTCCAGTGTCCACGAGGTTCTCATCCTGCCGGATTCCGACGAAGTCTCCTGTAAAGATTTACACGAAATGGTCCTGTCCATTAACCGCGAGGAACTTCCTCCCAGCGATTTACTCTCCAACCATATCTACCGCTACACGCGTGACAGCGACACCATCACGATTGCCTATCATTCGCCGGAACCGCTGGGCGCCTGACACAAAGGTCCTGCCAACAGGCGGCCTATAAGTCTCTGATGGAGTACTCCCATCAATGGCTGACGTCAAAGAAGCGGGATATTTCCCCGGCTGGCAAATTTAGCAACCAGAAGAAATCTCCCGCTTCTATTTATCAAAGCTTCCATTTATCAAAATATCAGACTGCCAATCTGGAACACCAGCACGGAAAATGTCCATGCTGTCACCAGCTGAAACAGCACCATTCCCAAGGTCCATTTTGTAGAACCGGTCTCCCGTCGTATCGTCGCCACCGCCGCGATACATGGAGAGTAGAGAAGGCAGAAAATCATCAGTGCATAGGCATTCACCCCGCCAAAACCGATGGACGCCAGCGCACCGGACAGCTGAGACATCCCGCCTGCCGAGTTGACATTGTTAATTCCAAACAGAACGGAAAAGCTGGATACGACAACTTCCTTGGCAGAAAGTCCGGAAATCAGCGCTACAGCAATTCTCCAGTCCCCCAAACCGGCCGGATTTAAAACAGGAACCAGCGTGCGGCCGATGATTGCGGCAAAGCTGCCCGACACATCATCTACAAATCCCGACGGCCCGCTGTTTAACACGAACCACAGCACAATCGAGGCCAGGAAAATGGTAGTTCCCGCTTTGCTTAAGTAATCTTTTACCTTATCCCACACATAGATCGCTACCGTCCGCATGTTGGGCGTCTTATATTCCGGAAGTTCTATGAGAAGTGTATCCTCCTCCTCGGCCTTTGCCATCTTATGGGTGATAAATGCCACCGCAATCGCAGCAGCGAGCCCAATCAAATAGAGGGAATACGCTACCAGAAGCGCGTTCTGCGGAAAGAACATTTCCGAAAACAGAACGTAAATCGGCAGTCTGGCAGAACACGACATAAACGGTGTTACCAGAATCGTTCTTCTCCGATCCTTCTCACTCGGAAGCGCCCTCGCAGCCATCACTGCCGGCACTGTACAGCCAAATCCAAGAAGCATGGGAAGAAATGCTTTTCCGGAAAGTCCCACCTTCCCCATTATCTCATTCATCACATAGGCAACCCTTGCCATATAACCGCTGTCCTCCAAAAAGGCCAGCGCCAGAAACAGGATAAATATATTCGGCAGGAACGTTAAAATCCCGCCAACCCCGGCGATAATCCCGTCCACCACGAGAGAAGTTATCCACTCAGCCGCATGAACAGACTGAAGGAACTGTAATACCCACACAGAAAACCAGTCGAGTCCAATCTGAAAATACCCTTTCAGGAAATCACCGACTGTAAATGTCAGGAAAAATACGAATGCCATGATTCCCAAAAATATCGGCACTCCCCATACAGGATGGGTCAGATACTGGTCAATCTTATCCGTAGACGCGGCCTTTTTCTCCTTATTTACAAGGCATTCCCGAATTATTTCCTCTATGTAATCGTACTTTTCGTTAATGATCTCCCGCTCATAATTATGATCAATCAGATTATTCATATCAATGGGATGATCATTCCAGACCGCCTCGTCGTAATCCAGAAATTTGATGGCGTGCCATCTCAGATAGTCCATATTTCCCTAGTGAGCCTTTAGAACAGTCTCCACCTTCGATATCTTGTTCTCAATCCTCGGGGTGTAATTGACGACCACGCCATGAGGACCTTCCTCGTA
>CAUEKH010000494.1 GCA_959018155.1 uncultured Hungatella sp. | reverse complement strand
AAATCAGTCATGATGAAGTCCTCCTTAAAAAATTCCACTGGTGATGGGAAGCTGTGCGCGGATCGCGCAGATTATCATTGAAGACGGTGACCTGTGCGCGGAGCGTGCAGGTTATCGTTTTCCCCTGTCAGTATTTCTCAAAAGTACAAAAGTATACCAGTCTCAGGAATATCTTTTTCTTGCATAAAAGAGAGAAGAAACGTATAATAGGTTTAGGTCTTCTGTAAAGGAGGGTACGTATGCCGGATAAGAACGGGCCGGGCAGTAAAAAGCCGGAAGAACGCCGTTTCATCAGCGAAAAGATAGTAAAGCAGCCTGTATCAAAAAGAAGGATTATCGGGAGGGCATTTGCCCTTTTGTTAACTGCGGCCCTTTTCGGTGTAGTGGCAGCGGTTACATTTGTTGTGTCCAGACCGGTGGCGGAGCGGTATCTCGGAAAAGAGACGACGAGGGAGACGATGCCTGTCACGATTCCAAAGGATGATCCCGACACAACGGCGGCGCCGGAGACTGAAACCGAGACGGAGACAGTGCCGGCCACCACGAAAGAGACAGAACCGATAGAAGACATATTAAAATCAGCGATGGAGAAGTATCCGTTCAGCGTAGATGATTTGAATACTCTCTACGGCAATTTGCGGGCGATTACCTCGAAGGCGGACAAGGGGATTGTGACGGTTCATTCTGTCAAGACACAGATTGACTGGTTCAATAATCCGGTGGAGAATTCGGGTCTGTATGCCGGTGTGGTGATTGCGCTGGCCAACGATGAACTTTTAATCCTGACGCCGGAGAGCGCGGTGGAGTCAGCCGATTCCATTCGGGTTGCATTTACTGACGGCACTGAGGTTCCGGGAACGATTAAACAGACGGACAAGCTGTCCGGCATGGCGATTGTCAGCGTTAAAACATCAGATTTGGGGCGGCCGCTTCTGGAGGAAGTGAGGGCCATTGAACTGGGCAACTCCTACTCTGTCAAACAGGGAGATCTGGTCATTGCCGTTGGAAGTCCGGCCGGGATGGTGCATTCTACCGGGTACGGTTTTATTTCCTATATTACGAGAAATGTACAGATTACAGACGGTATGACGCGCGTGCTGTTTGCGGATTTAAAGAGCAACGCCAGGACGGGAACCTTCCTCATGAATACAGCCGGTCAGATTATCGGCTGGGTTACGGATGAGTATAAGAATGAGGGCAGCGAGGATATGACGGTGGCCATGGCCATTTCCGATTATAAGAGTATTCTGGAGAAGATGAGTAACGGAATTGCGGTTCCGTACTTTGGAATCAAGGGCCAGGAAGTCAGCGCTGTCATGAACGAGAGCGGGATGCCGCTGGGAGTCTACGTTGTCGATGTGAATACGGATGGGCCGGCATACAATGCCAGTATCCAGTGCGGCGATATCATCACGATGATGGGAGACGAGAAGATTATCACGATGAAGGATTTTCAGGTGAAGCTGGAATCACTGAATCCGGGAGACGTGATTTCCGTGACGGTCTTAAGGAACGGCAGGGAAGAATATAAAGAGATAGAATATCAGGTAACGATAGGAGCCAGGTAATCTGCCTGGCTTCTGCGATGTCCAGAATGGCAGATATGGAGGGAAAAATGAAATATATCGAGACATTTCGCGAGGGAGTACATATTTCAGACGTGTACTTATGCAAAAATAAACAGATCGCTCTTACCAAGAACGGAAAGGAATACGGGAATCTGGTTCTTCAGGACAGAACGGGAACCATTGACGGGAAAATCTGGGATCTCGGCTCGCCGGGAGTGGGGAATTTTGAGACGATGGATTACGTCTATGTCGACGCCGATGTGACGGTGTTCCAGAATTCCCACCAGCTCAATATCAGGCGCATCCGGAAGGCGGAAGAAGGGGAGTACGTGCCGGGGGATTACCTCCCTGTCTCCTCAAAGGATATTGGAACCATGTACTCGGAACTGCTGGGCTTTATCGCCTCCATCAAAAATCCGTATTTTAAGAAGCTGACGGAGAGTTATTTCGTGGAAGACAAGGCATTTGCAAAGGCATTTCAGTTCCATTCCGCGGCCAAAAGCGTTCACCACGGCTTTGTGGGCGGTCTGCTGGAGCATACGCTCAGCGTGGTAAAGCTGTGTGATTATTTCTCGGGTACATATCCGATGATTAACCGGGATTTACTGATCACGGCCGCCATTTTCCACGATATCGGAAAGACGAAAGAACTCTCCACATTTCCGGAAAATGACTACACCGACGACGGGCAGCTTCTGGGCCACATCATTATCGGCACAGAGATGATAACGGAGAAAATCCGCACAATCCCGGGCTTTCCGGAAAAATCAGCCACAGAGTTAAAGCACTGCATTCTGGCGCATCACGGCGAACTGGAATACGGTTCCCCGAAAAAACCGGCGCTTTTGGAGGCCATGGCCTTGAATTTTGCCGATAACGCGGACGCGAAGATGGAAACGATGATTGAAGTCTTAAAGGGCGCAGGAGATAACAGCGGCTGGCTGGGATTTAACAGGCTGCTGGATACGAATATCAGGAAGACGAGTGAACTGTA
>CAUEKH010000493.1 GCA_959018155.1 uncultured Hungatella sp. | reverse complement strand
TACTCATCTGGTACCGTAATTTGCGAAAACCCGATTAAATCTGCTATCTCTGCTTCGCTGGAAGCGTCCTCAGCCACTGCCAGCCGGAAGATACCGTTCAAATTATTCAATAGATCCATCATCGCTCTTATTCTTCTCTTCCTCACAGATAGCCAAAAAGTCCGCAGGATTATTTTTAAAGATTTCTTCCAGTTTATAAGAAAGCACAAATGGATCATACTCACTGAAAATATTGGGTATGTACTGATAAAACTTATCCGCAATGCCCTCCACGTATTTGATGTCGGTTCCGGTCAGGCTGTAAACTTTATTTTCAGTAAATATCAGAAGCCTTACGATAAAAGGGCCTCCCTTAAAGCCGGCCTGGGCGCAGATCCAGTAAATCTTATCGCGTGGAATGGCTGTTATGTTTGCATTCCGCAAGCCGCCTTTTATTCCGCAGATCAGTAAGTAGGAAGGCGTCAATACGACCTTTTCTCCGTATGCTTTCTTCGGCTCTTTAAACTCATCAATAAATTCTTCTACCAGGATGTTTCCCTCAAGGGCTTCTCTGTCTATAATTTTCCCGGCCTCTTCCTGTGTCCTGTCGCCATAAGGCAGGTATAAATTACTTCCGTTCACAGCCGTCCGGCTGGTGGCCAGGAAGTTGATGACCAGGCTGACCGCCACAATTCCCGCTAAAACTACCATAATAAATGGGATCGATCCAACAGAAAGATCGGTGAAATCAATAGAACTCCTTCCAAGGAAATAAATTACCGCGGTAGCGCAAACAAACACAATTGTCGCCTTGACAAGTGTTTTCCTCACCTCCTTATTCATTCGTGCAGATTCCCGTTCCAGGTACCCCTGTTTCATACAATTTTCCTCCTGTCAAATATGCTCTGTATTTTTGCAGCATATATCATACAGCCGGAATATTATAACATGATTCCTGGAAAAAATCTTGTACAATGTTGCACGTTTTTATCTGCGGCCTGCGGTTCATTGGCGGCTGGTACTCACATGGTAAAAGGAAATATTTTCGCACAGTTCCAGGGAAATCGTCTGCTTCCGCTTCTGACCGGGCCGTCCCAACCGCAGATTCGAGAATACAATATTCTTCAGTTCGTGCCCCGGTTCATCGAAACCGCACAGTTCCAGGGCCTCGCATGGCTGCCACGTTCTGTTATCATCCAGGTACTCCCCCAGTATTTCAACATGGTCAAAGCGGCAATTTTCAAAAATCGGAGGCTCCGGCGCGCCGATGCCATCATCGTTATATCCCACAGAATGAAACTGGATTCTGGCCGCCGCGCAGTCCCGCACGGTCACATCACGGACATAACCGCCGCGCTTCTTCGTCCCCTTGATTTCTATGCCAAAGAGGGAGTGACTCATGTCGCAGTCCCAGATCGCCACGTCCTCCACACCGCCGGACATCTCGCTGCCAATGGTAATCCCGTGGCCGAAGGCGCTTCTGCAGTCGAAGATACGGATCTGACGGCTCGGTCTGGCGATTACATTTCCTTCCGGATTTTTTCCTGATTTGATGGCGATCGAATCATCCCCCGTATAGAAGGTACAGTCAAAGATAGTACAGTTACTGGAAGAATCCGGGTCCCAGCCATCTCCGTTCCAGACATTTTCTGAATAGAAGGTACAGCCATTTGTCACGATGCCATCCGAATAAATCATATGTACGTTCCAGCTGGCCCCATTTTTAAATGTAACCCCTGACAGAACGATATCCTGGCAGTTGCTGATATTAACAAGTCTTGGCCGGACCCTTCCCGGAATTGTCTCCGGTTTCTCGCATTCCCCAATCTTATCGCCCAGGGATTCGAGATAATCCTTCAGCCGCTCGCGCTCTGACTCGATCACCTTCTCCGCAAGACTCCGCCCGCCGCTGGCAATCGTACCTTTTCCGCGAATCACCACATGGCTGCAGTTAAATCCGCCTTCATGATCCAGATTTCCAAGGTTTAAAAGACTGCTGTAGCATTCGCCCTCAATCCCTTCAAAGCGGCTTGGAATACGCGGAAGATAATCTTCCACCACATCCGTTCCCTGAAGAACCGCGTTCTGGTCCAGATACAATTCCATATCACTGTGAAGGCGAAGCGCGCCGGTTAAAAAAATCCCTTCCGGTATATAGACCGCCTCATCCGCTCTGCAATCATCAATTGCCTGCTGAATCACCCCCGTATTTATCGTCTTCCCGTCGCCCACTGCATAATACGGCGCACATGTAATGTCGCGAAGCTTCTTTTTTCTGCCGGTTCTTAACTCTAATTTTGCGAATTCACTCCTGTTTTTATCCTCATTTACTTTTTCTATCCGGATTCTGTACTCCTCTTCCGCTTCCAGCGTTTCCAGCTCGTAATGAGTTTTCCGCGTACTTCCATGGAATTCTCCATTTAAATAAATCAGATATTCTGCATTTTCTGAAATCACCTTATCCCAGTACAGCGTGCCGGAATCTGCAGTTACCAGGCTGTGAATCGTTCCTGTCTCTTTCATGTTACACTACTCCCTTCTGAATATATCAGGCAACCCAAAAGGCACTCAGCCCCCCGAGTAAAG
>CAUEKH010000492.1 GCA_959018155.1 uncultured Hungatella sp. | reverse complement strand
CAGCGGGGTGCGGAAGGCGAGACAGTCTATGGGTATGATTTTCCAGCAGTTCAACTTACTGGCCCAGAGAAATGTCATTCAGAATATCTGTTTCCCGTTGGAGATTGCCGGAAAATCGAAGAAGGAAGCCAGAGATCGGGCGATGGAACTTCTCGGACTCGTCGGCCTCCAGGACAGGGCGAAGGCGTATCCGTCCCAGTTGTCCGGCGGTCAGAAACAGAGGGTCGCGATTGCCCGCGCACTGGCCACGAATCCGAAAATCCTTCTCTGTGACGAGGCCACCAGCGCCCTGGATCCCAACACGACGAAGTCGATTCTCGAACTGTTAAAGGAGATTAATCACACTCTGGGCGTCACGGTTGTGGTGATTACTCATGAGATGGCGGTAATCGAGGCCATCTGTGACCGGGTTGCCATCATCGACCAGAGCCATATCGCCGAAGTAGGAAGCGTCTCGGAGATTTTCTCAGAGCCGAAATCCAGGATCGGCCGCCAGCTGATCCTGGGCGACGCGGCAGAACAGGTGGCTAAATTCGGAGGTTCCCGCAGAATCAGAATTTCCTTTGACGGCCGTTCTTCCTTTGAGCCGGTGCTCTCCAATATGATTCTGGCCTGTAAGGTGCCGGTCAACATTATCCACGCGGAGACGCGGGACATCAATGGAACTGCCATGGGGCAGATGGTGATCCAGCTTCCGGAGGATGAGATAGATGGCAACCGTGTTCTAAACTATTTAAAGACCGCGAAGGTACCGTTTGAGGAGGTGAACAGCTATGACATTTGATGCAGCTACGATTGATATGCTGAAAACGGGGATCTGGGAATCCTTGTTTATGACATTTACATCTTCATTTTTTGCCTATTTATTCGGGATACCGTTGGGGATTATCCTGATAGTGACTGATAAGGACGGAATCCGTCCGATCCCGGTGCTTCAGAAAATTCTGGGACTGATTATCAATTTACTCCGCTCGATTCCATTTATCATCCTGCTGATCATGGTTCTTCCGCTGACGAGGAAAATCGTGGGTACGACTCTCGGAGCGAAGGCGGTGATACCGCCGTTAGTTATTGCGGCGGCCCCGTATGTGGCGCGAGTGGTGGAGTCCTCCTTTAAGGAGGTGGACGCCGGCGTTATCGAGGCGGCAAAATCCATGGGGGCTTCCACCTTTCAGATTGTCTGGAAGGTCCTGCTTCCGGAAGCGAAACCTTCCTTATTAGTAGGCGCGGCGCTGTCCGTCACCACAATCCTGGCTTACTCCGCCATGGCCGGTTTCGTCGGAGGCGGCGGTTTAGGCGATATTGCGATTAAATACGGCTACTACCGGTATCAGACGGAGATGATGCTGGTGACTGTGGCAATTCTTGTAATTATCGTACAGATTATTCAGGAAGCGGGAATGAAACTTTCCAGAGTGAGTGACAAGCGCATCCGGTAAATATGGGTAAAAGCCCAGGCGGCTTTACTATAGAAAGAATCAAAAAAGGAGGATTCAATTATGAAAAAATCACTTTACGCAGCAGCATTGGTACTTCTTGCGGCAGGCGCACTGACTGCCTGTGGTACAAAGAAAGAGGCGGCTTCTGAGACGACGACCGCGGCAGTGGCAGAGACAAAGGGCGCGGAGAGCGCGGCTGAGACAGAGGCAGAAAGCGGAACAGAAGCGGAGAGCAGCGCGAAAGCGGAAACCGGCGAATTAAAGAAGCTGGTAGTAGGCGCATCTACAGCGCCCCACGCAGAGATTCTGGCGGCGGCAAAGGATATCCTGAAGGAAAAAGGGTATGATTTACAGATTGTGGAATATACCGATTACGTTCAGCCTAACCTGGCTCTGGAATCCGGCGATTTAGACGCCAATTATTTCCAGCACTATCCATATTTGGAGCAGTTTAACGCGGAGAACAAGACGAACCTGGTATCTGCCGGTGTGATTCACTATGAGCCGTTCGGCATCTATGCCGGTAAGACGACTTCCCTCGACAGCCTTCCGGACGGAGCGCAGGTGGCGGTTCCCAACGATGTGTCCAATGAGGCGAGAGCACTCCTCCTTCTGGCAGACAACGGCCTGATTGAACTGAAAGAGGGCGTTGGATTAGAGGCAACGAAAAATGATATCGTGAAAAACGATAAGAATTTAAAGATTATGGAAATTGAGGCGGCTCAGCTTCCCCGTTCTCTCGGTGATGTGGATGTGGCGGTTATCAATGGAAACTACGCGATTGCCGCAGGCTTAAAGGTAAGCGACGCGCTCGTTACAGAAAGTTCTGATTCCATCGCGGCGACCACCTACGGAAATGTGGTGGCGGTACGCGCGGGAGAAGAGAACAGTGAGGCCAGCAAGGCTTTAATCGAGGCCCTCACCAGCGATACAGTGAAGGAATTCATTGAATCCAAGTACGAAGGCGCGGTTGTTCCGATGTTCTAAATAAAAAGTCTGTCAGATACAGGGCTGTCACGTATGTGGCAGCCCCTGATGTGATACACCTTATGAGAGGATACCAGAATGGATAATGAAAATGAATTTGAATACAAAGGCCCTGAGAATGGTCCTGAACAGGTAAATGCTCAG
>CAUEKH010000491.1 GCA_959018155.1 uncultured Hungatella sp. | reverse complement strand
GGAGGTATGTGAACCTCCAGGAGCAGGTTGAAACAGCAAAGGGTATTATGAAGAGCCGTATGCGGGAAAGCCGCACGTACGGTTCTGGAAAGGATTTTACATCGTGAGGTGTAATTTTACTAAACAAATATGAAGCGGAAGACAGTAAAAAATGTGGTTATCGCAGTCAGTATTTTACTATCTGTATCGTTGATGCTTGCGTCATTTCTTTTATACGGGCTTTTGCGCGGAACGGTGAAGGAAGAGTCCCGGGATATCGGGGATTATCATGAGTGGGCACTTTCAGAAAAGTATACCCGTTTCGCTGTTTTCCCGGAGAAGATTCCGGATTCGGCAGAAAAAATTAATTATTATTACAAATATGAGAACGGCTGGAACAGGCCCATGTGCCAGATCTATCTTTCTTATACGCTGAATCAGGAGGATTATAAAAAAGAGGAGGAACGGCTCTCCTCTCTCTGCTGGGAAAACGAAGAAAAAGGTCTGCTTACAGTACAGAAGGATCTGACATCTTTTCAGAAACCTGCCTGGGTAACGATTGCCGGATATGATTTTTGTTATGAATATGCGTTGATGAATGAAGAGGAAGATACCATTGTCTATATTTACTCCATGAATACAGTTAAGAATGATTTGAAATTCAGTCAGGATTTCCTGCCGGACTATTTCATGGAGAATTATGAGGATCTGTCTGTCAGGGAAACCGACCGGTTTACCATGTATGGCGGATACGATTGAGTATCAGGCGGGAGAATGTCTAAATAAAGGAGAAAACCATAATGAAACTTCGTTTTGAAAATAAGTCCTATGAGGTGATTGTTGTAGGCGGAGGGGTGGCCGGACTCTGTGCCGCCATGGAAGCTGCCCGCCAGGGAACGCACACAGCTCTTGTGCAGGCCAGGCCGGTTCTGGGGGGAAATGCTTCCAGCGAGATACGCATTCACATTTCAGGGGCTGATCAGTCCTTAAAGCAGCCGGATTACGCGGAAGGCGGGCTGTTATATGAACTGATGCTGGAAAATAAAAAGAATAATGAGCAGTTCAGCTATTCTGTCTGGGATATGATACTGTTTGAAAAAGCAAAGGAAGAGAAGAATCTGGACATATTCTTTAACACAGTGATGTATGACTGTGAAATGGATGGCGACAGGATCAGGGCCGTTAACTGTGTCCAGGAAACGACGGAAATGCGTTACCGCCTGGAAGCCCCTGTTTTTGTAGATGCAACAGGCAATGGTACGCTGGGATATTACGCCGGCGCCGAATATCGCATTGGGAGCGAGCCCAAAAGCGAGTTCGGAGAGCTTCATGCGCCGGAAAAACCCAACAACTATCGCATGGGCAATACCATTATGATGAAAGCCCGGGATATGGGACATCCGGTGACATTTACTCCGCCGTCCTTTGCCAAAAAATTGACAGAAAAACAGCTGTCGAAGCGGATTCACTGCGTACAGATGAGGGAGACGATCGACTGCAGCGATTCCCCGAATCCGGAGGAATATAAGCGTACCTCCATGTCCAGCAGCGCCTGCGTGGATTATGGGTACTGGTGGCTGGAACTCTGCGGGGAAGGGGACGACATCATTGCGGAATATGAGGCAATCCGTGATGATCTGATGGCCTATGCCTACGGAATCTGGGATCATATCAAGAACAATGATGAGGGACTCCACGAACATCATGCGGAAAATTTTGCACTGGAGTGGGTGGGGGCTTTGCCGGGAGTCAGAGAAAGCCGCCGTCTGGTGGGGGATTATCTTTTATCAGAGACAGATATTCTGGAACATAAGATTTTTGATGATGCGGTGTGTTACGGCGGCTGGTGTGTGGATCTTCACGCGCCTCACGGACTGCTGGATTTTGAACTGCTGCCATCGGACTGCAACTTCTATGATGGGGTCTATACGATTCCCTACCGCTCTTATTATTCAAAGAATATCAGAAACTTATATATGGCGGGGCGTGATATCAGCACCACAAGGCTTGGCCTTGCCAGCACCAGGATTCTGGGCTGCTGTGCCATAGGCGGCCAGGCAGTCGGGATAGCGGCTTCTCTCTGCAGAAAATACGATTGTGATCCGAGAGAACTGGCGCCTCATATAAGGGAATTGCAGCAGCTTATTTTGAAGGAGGACGGGTATCTGCCGGGATACAAGAACGAGGATCCGAATGATCTGGCTCTTGGCGCGACGGTGACGGCTACCTGTTCGGAGACAGGCGGAGAACCGGAACAGGTTATCAATGGAATTTCGCGCAAACTGGGAGAAAATCAGAATGGCTGGGTAACGAGACCTGGTGAGACTATGACTCTCAAGCTGGACAAAATCCATGAGATCAGCCAGATCCGTATGACCTTTGAATCCAACTTCGCTTATCCCATCCGGGTTACCATGGCGCCGCTGCGCCAGGAGCAGCAGAGGCGCGGAGCGGCGGAGGATCTGGTAAAAGATATCCGCATAGAAATGTAGAAAAATGGAGAAATGGTAAAAACAGTTGAAGTAAAAGACAACTATCAGCGTCTTTGCCGTGTGGACGTGGCTGAAGTAGAAGCAGATTCTGTCGGCTTCACGCCTGTTTC
>CAUEKH010000490.1 GCA_959018155.1 uncultured Hungatella sp. | reverse complement strand
TTCGATTTATTATCTGCCAAACCAGAGAATGTATGCATCAAATTGTAGAAATCCATGCTCATATTTGTAATTAATAATCAGGCTTCACCCATAACTTCCACATAAACGGTGCGCGCCTGCGGTCCGTCAAAATCGACCAGATATATTTCCTGGGCTCCGCCACAGACAATTTTTCCGTCAATAACAGGGAACATACAGTGGTTTCCCATCAGCATACTTTTTAAGTGACCCTGAGAATTGTTGCCGGTGGCGCCGTAATCCGGAAGGAAATGAGCATGGGCATAAGGCACATCCAGCGGTACCATTCGTTCCAGCATTTCGCTGATATCCGTCTCGACACACGGCAGTGCTTCATTTACCATGATTCCCGTTGTCGTATGTGCTGTAAGCACTGCTACATGGCCGTTTTTTACACCGCTTTCTTCAACAATGCGATGCACCTCTTCCGTAATATTCATATATTCTTCCACATTTTTGCTCAAACGATGAATTTTCTTTAAAACAACCATTTTTTCTACCTCTCTCCGGTTAAGAACCGTATTGCATTTCCCGCATAAAGGCCTTTTCGCGCCGATTCCCTCATCGGAATCTTATCCAGCGCCCGTTTCAGTTTAAATGCCCGAAATCTCGGCGTATTCGACGCAAACATGACCTGCCTGCCAAACCCACGCTCATACCAGCGCGGTCCCATATCCACGGTAAACAGCCGCTCCATCGACTCTTCCGGTGAATCCATATATAAAACCGAAGTATCCGTATAAACATTCGGATATTTAATCATCAGCATGACCATTTCCCGAACCCACGGCCAGGCAAAATGAGCCAGACAGCAGCGCAGTTCCGGATGACGGATGAAAACTTTCTCAAATGCCAGCGGATGGGAATATTCAGCCGGCGTATTCGGCTCCCAGGACGTTCCCGCATGAAAAATGATCGGTTTATTCCGGCTCTCACAAATTTCATAAATCGGCTCCAGCAATTCTTCCGCCGGATAAAATTTCTGTTTCGACGGATTCAGTTTCAGCCCCTGAAGACCCAAGTCATCGAAGGCGTGGCGTAATACTTCTTTTGCATCCGGGCGATGCGGGTCCACGCTGGCAAAACCGATGAGACGGTCCGGATAGATGGATTGAAGTCTCGCCACCTGTTCATTCGTTACTATATATCCGCCTTCGGTTGTCGTAATATCCAGCGGAAGCAGCGCTGACTTCTCGATGCCGCCGTAATCCATTTCTACAAAGACTTCATCCCATTCCATTGGTCCCTGTTTCCAGACGCCAAAACTATTTTTTCGAAATTCCAGCTCTTCCGCGTCCTCACAGATTGGTTTATAAAAAATCGGATGAAGATGCATATCGATAATCATAAAAATCTCTCCCCTTCAATATCTAATAAGGTTTAAATCCAGAAATCACCTGCGATGAAAGCTCAGCTCCCCGTGCCATGCATGCAGGAACAGAGTCGCCCTGAAGCAGGCCAAAAGTAAAACCGGCAATATAACTGTCTCCGGCCCCGACCGTATTCACCACCTTCGCCGGTACGATTCCACAAGTATAAAACTGACGACCGTCATAGGACAGACTTCCTTCATCTCCCAGAGTTGCGGTTACCAGTTCAGGCCCACAAGCATGGATTTCCTTCATCCAATCCCGGAGCCCGTCCCTTTCTATCCCATCGGCTGAAAAGAACACATAATCAACATAAGGAAAAATATCCATGCAATGATATTCCGGATTCTTTGTAAATATGGAAAAATCCATGAGAATTTTCACCCCGGCAGCCTTCCATGCCGGAAGATGATCCAAAACATTCCCAAACAGATCGGTGTGGAGCAACTCATGTTCCGCCACGAAATGAAACTCCTCATCCGTGATCACATAATGCTCCATAACACCATCAATGGATTCCAGATGTACCCGATCCGTACCGTCATGAAGTTCCATCCGGGTAATACAGGTTGCCCCTGACTCTGTCCGGAGATGGGAAATATCTATCCCCTCCGACGCCAGAGTCCGTTTCATTTCATCTCCGTAACCGTCCTTTCCGACCACGCTCACCGCACTGACCGGAACCCCCATCCGGCGCAGATGAATGCCCCAGTCAATGCCATTTCCTGTGGCATACCATTCATTTATATTTTCATAAATATCCACGCAACAAAAGCCAACTGCCGCCACCTTTTTCTCAGTCATCATAATGTACTCCATAGCCCCAGGCGCCATCGATACCACAGACCCGGGAAGCAAAAACCGCGGCTTCCTGCAATGCCTTCGGAATAGCCTGCTCATCGGTCTGTCCATCTTTTTTGGCTGTCAGATAACCAACCAGAAAGGCTGTCAGAAGACTGTCCCCGGCGCCCATCGTATCCGCCATTTTTTCAACCGGCATGGCTGACTGAACATAATACCGCCTTCCGTCAAAGGCCATACATCCTTCCGCCCCCCGGGAAGCGCAGACAAAGGATGGACCAAGAGAATGTATCCATTCCAGTTTTTTTCGAATTTCAGATGCCTCCAGATCATTACATGAAAGAAATGCATAAGTAACCGACGGAGCCACCGTTTCAATATAAGCATTCTCCGAATCATCAGAAAAAT
>CAUEKH010000489.1 GCA_959018155.1 uncultured Hungatella sp. | reverse complement strand
AAGCCTGTTCCGGAATGGCAGGAACTCTCGTTATCCCGATGACCGCAGACTGCGCAGACTATGAGACGTACCGTTCCGGAAAATATGTGCCGGGACTTATGGGAACCTTATTCAGCTTTGTGGATAAACTGATTTCCTCTCTCGGAACTACCATTGTGGCGCTGGAACTTGCGGCTGTCGGTTTTGCAAAAGTTCAGCCAGATCAGACGACACCGCTTACACCAGGACTGTTCTGGGTGGGAATAATCAGCTTCTGCCTGGTTCCTATCATTGGCTGGGTATGCAATCTTGTTGCCATGAAGTTCTATCCGCTCTCCAAAGAGAAGATGGAGGAAATCCAGGAGCGCATTGCTGAGATTAAAGCCGAAGCACAGGTGCAACGGCATTAAAAATAATCATTTCCCTGTTTATGCCATATTACGCAAAACCTTCTAGTGTATTATTCACCGTGAAAGCCATAATAGGAGTGTAGCACAAAACACACCATGAAACACACAAAACAAGAGCATGGTGAATAGATGAAAAGGAGGCATAACATTATGTCAAGAAACTCTTCTAACACTACAAACGTACCAGAGGCAAGAGAGGCAATGGACCGCTTCAAAATGGAAGTTGCTAACGAAATCGGTGTTCCGTTATCCAATGGTTATAATGGCAACTTAACATCTGCTCAGAACGGTTCCGTAGGCGGTTATATGGTCAAGAAGATGATCGAAGCTCAGGAAAGACAGATGGCAGGTAAATAATCTGTAAAAAAAAGACAACCCTTCAGCCGTAAAAAGCTGAAGGGTTATTTTTTTCTCTGCGCTGTTTTTTAAATCTTCCGATGTGCTGAAAATACCAAAACTCACAGGCCCCGTACAACAGGCACAGCAGGAAAATTGCAGATATAAGAAAAATCTAAGGTATTTTTTATTGTATATCTGCCGTTTTCATACTATAATGGTAAATAATTCTTGATAGAGAGAGGGATTTTATGAGAGTCATTGCAGGAAAAGCCAGAAGGCTTCTTTTAAAAACGATAGATGGCCAGGATACGAGGCCGACAACCGACAGGATTAAAGAGACTTTATTTAACATAGTAAACCAGGACATGCCGGACTGCACTTTTCTTGATTTGTTTGCCGGCAGCGGCGGAATCGGGATTGAGGCGTTGAGCCGTGGCGCTAAGAGCGCCGTATTTATTGAGCAGAATCCGAAAGCGGCGGAGTGCATCCGGGAGAACTTAAAGACCACGAAGCTGGAGGAAGCGGCGTTGGTGATGAACTGTGACGTGCTCACAGGGCTTAGGCGGCTGGAAGGAAAAGAGTATACCTTTGATTATGTGTTTATGGATCCGCCCTACCGGCAGGAAGCAGAGCGCCAGGTGCTTTTATATCTTCGCGACTCACGGCTGATCCATCACGACACGGTCATTATCACGGAAGCGGCTCTCGATACGGATTTTGATTATCTGGAAGAACTGGGTTATGAATGTACCCGCGAGAAGATCTACAAGACCAACAAGCATGTATTTATCATGAAGGGGGAGGAAAAATGAGGACAGCCGTATACCCGGGAAGTTTTGACCCGGTGACCCTGGGTCATTTAGATATCATTGAGCGTTCAGCCAGAATGTGTGATAAATTAATCATCGGAGTTTTAAATAATAAATCGAAAACGCCGTTGTTTTCTGTCGAAGAACGTGTTAAGATGTTAGAGAACATTACGAATAATCTGGAAAATGTAGAGATAAAATCCTTCGGCGGTCTGCTGATTGATTTTGTCCGCGAGTGTCACGCCGACGTGGTGGTAAGGGGACTGCGGGCTGTGACCGATTTCGAGTATGAACTTCAGATGGCGCAGATTAACCGCGTCATTGCACCGGAAGTGGATACGATATTTTTAACCACGAATTTAAATTATTCCTATTTGAGTTCCAGTATCGTCAAGGAAGTCGCGGGCTACAACGGTGATATCAGCGCCTTTGTCACGCCGGAAGTGGCGGACTGCATCAGACGGAAGATGGCGGAGAGACAATAGATTAAAAAAGGTAAGGAGAGATTGGTATTATGATGAGCAGAATTGAACAGTTAATTGGTGAGATTGAAGAATATATCGACGGCTGCAAGTATCAGCCGCTTTCTAACAGCAAGATTGTTGTAAACAGAGATGAGATCGAAGAACTTTTAGTTGAACTGCGTCTGCGGATTCCGGATGAGATTAAGCAGTATCAGAAGATTATCAGCAACCGCGACGCTATTTTGAATGAGGCGCGCCAGCAGGCGGATTCCATTCTTCAACAGGCTTCGGATCAGACGAATGAACTGGTCAATGAGCATGAGATTATGCAGAAAGCGTACGCCCAGGCCAACGAGATCATCGAGCAGGCCAATCTTCAGGCACAGGAGATTGTGGAGAAGGCAGTGTCGGATGCCAACGATATCCGTCAGAGTTCCGTCCAGTATACGGATGATATGCTGCGGAATCTCCAGACGATTATCAGCCATTCCATGGAGGGCGCCCAGGGCAGATTCGATGCTTTCATGACTTCCATGCAGTCCAGCTACGATATCGTCTCATCCAACCGCCAGGAGCTGACGGGAGCCGTTATCCCGCCGGAGGAAGAG
>CAUEKH010000488.1 GCA_959018155.1 uncultured Hungatella sp. | reverse complement strand
ATTTTGAGAAGCGGAAGGGCACAGTGCGCGGGGAAGAGGTGCATTTAACGCCGATCGAGTATAAAATGGTGTCGCTTCTTGTCACAAACTGCGGGAAGGTGCTGACCCACCACTATATCCAGCAGGAGGTCTGGGGTTACGACACCACCGACGATTACCAGTCTCTGCGCGTGTTTATGGCCAATATCAGAAGGAAGATTGAGGAGGATTCCACGAAGCCAAGGTACATCCTGACTGAGGTCGGGGTGGGGTATCGGTTTGTGGAGTCGTGAGGGAAAGAAAATAGTGGCCGGATGTACCAGTCACTATTTTTTTCGCCCGTTTATTATCATTTCAATTCCCCATAGCACCCGGTCACAGATGGTCTCTGCCACCAGTACTGCGGTGTTGTCAAATACGACTGCAAAGAGCCAGGAGAGAACCAGGGTGGCCAAAGCTGCCAGCAGGGTGCCGGCGGCAAAGCCGTAATCTGCCAGAGTCAGCCCCAGCTGCGCTTCCACAACCTGATGAAGCACGTACCAGTGAATCAGCAGAATGGAAAATCCGTATTTTCCGATGATCTGAATGAGCGGCCCCGGAGTTTTCAGCCGTTCTTCCCTGCTTATAAACCAGGAGAAAATGGCGCCGGACATGAAAAGCATGGTGGGCGCCCGATTAAAAAACGCTTCCACAGAATTCGGTGCAGTACAGGAGATGGCAAAAGTCATCACAAAGGCGGCAGTCCCAAGCAGAAAACACGGTTTCCTGAAACGGATGGAACACGGCCTTGTCCAGAAATAGCCAAAGATGAAGACGGATTCCCAGCCGCAGAGAATAGTAGAAAAATTGAAACCAACGCCGAAGAGCGGAAACCAGGACAGAGCGCCATTCATCAGAACGGTCAGAAATACGAATGACAGCAGCAGCCGATCAGACATATTCTGAACCATGACTTTGAAAAACGGTGTTGTCAGATAGAGGGCGATCACTATATAAATCAGCCAGAAATGCGGATTCCAGTCCGAGGGGCCGGTGAGGAAACGCCTGGCTGCATCGAGAAGGTTCGCGGGATCCATAAGCCCGGACTGATACAGGCCGGTATAAAGATAGAAGAGATAGTAAACGGCCATGGGGATTACAACCCGAAATACGCGTTTCCGGTAAAATAAAGCGATGGGCTCTTCTTTCCGGCTCAGCAGCAGTGCGCCGCTGAGCATAATAAACAGAACATTACAATTTAAAAACAGGATGGCCAGGAATCGCTGCGCCAGCCACGGTGCGCTGTATTCAGCAAATGGATTGCCTGACTGGACTACGTGGGTGCCGATTACGGAAAGCACGGCCAGGGCCCGGAGATAATCGAATGATTTTATGCGGTCAGAAGAGGGAGACGCGCCCTGCTTCCGGGGTAAAAATCCAAGAAGTTCTTTCAGATAGCAGGCAATGGAGCCTGCTTTTTTAATTTTCCCAAAATGTACGCGGACAGTAATGATGAGAGTCAGAATAATAAGGATATATTTTGGCTGCAATGATTTTATCCTCCACGGTATAATTGATGTCACTGAATTAATCATATCCCAGCAGAGCGCTGCAAGTCAATTGTTTTCTCATTTCTCTCAAAGTCCAAACAAGTGGCTCGAATGTTTAAGTATTTACAGGATGTTTATGAGATGCGGAATCTCCTCCGTAGAATCTTTATAAGATGCAGCTGTATAATGAAGACAGAAAAGGAGGGGAGCGCAATGTTAGAAGGATTATTGACGGATATGGCTCCTGTGAAGAAATTTGCGGACAGATTTGAAAAAGGACATCCGGTTATCAGCCTGCTTGTCTTTCAGATAGCGGTAGCGGTTTGCCTGATAGCGGCAGTGGGAGGGATTGCGCTGGCGGGCGGCGGCCTGATCTGGCTGTTCTACCATTTCGTGATGGGGACGATGTAAAACGATGGGACGTACCGAAGGCCGTGAAGCCGTAAAATCCCGTTCGGGTGGTAACTCCCTGGGATATTTCAACCTGGTATCAGACCAGATTCCCTCCGAAAATACGCAAAAAATGCGTGAATTTCAGGCGAAAAGGGCAAAAAATCACATAGATTATTAAAAACGATATTGCTATACTCACCGTAAATGCATCCAAATGAAAGCAAATACAAGCGGGATGCAGCCTGGTTTTCCAGGTAACAGCGGAAGGGATGGCAGTATGGGAAAATTGGAATATCCGATTCATTACGATGAGTCTGTAAATTACTGGTGGATTACCGATGTACAGAAGCAGGTTTTTCACTCGCCCTGTGAGACATTTGAGGCGGAGGTAAACTTAGGGGAGGCGTACGTGCAGATCGTCTACCCGATCAGGGAGGAATTCCTGCGAAAGAATCCAATTGAAAATGCGACAATTTATGAAGGAAAGTACGACCGGGTTTATTTTCCGTTTGAAAATAACCGGGTGGATTTCACTACCTTTGAACATCGCCCGCACCACATGTGGGTTTATGGAAAGACGGAACTTCTGGCCGGGGAAGAGGGGGATTATCCCTTTGAAATCTACACCTGCGGCGGCTTGAAGACATGGCTGAACGGGGAGGAAGTCTTCTGTTTTACTCCTTATACCAGAAATATCCCCGGGAAAAAACTGGTGACGCTGCATTT
>CAUEKH010000487.1 GCA_959018155.1 uncultured Hungatella sp. | reverse complement strand
GAAACTGAAAAAAGTAATTCTCGATGATGGGACGACAGAACTGGAAATCCAGGGCGTGAAGTTCTTTAAAAATATGGTAATCTTAAAATTTAAGGGTTACGATTCCATCAATGATATTGAAAAATTTAAAGGGAAAGATCTTCTCATTACCAGGGATCAGGCGGTGAAGCTGGGGCCCGATGAGAATTTTATAGTAGATTTGATAGGACTTTCCGTCGTTACAGAGGACGGTGAGCCGTTCGGTACACTGACGGACGTGATATCAACCGGCGCCAACGACGTCTACGAGGTGAAGACGACGGAGGGAAAGGAAGTTCTGCTTCCTGCTATTAAGGAATGTATCTTAACAGTTGATTTAGACGCAGGAGTAATCACAGTCCATATTATGGATGGTCTTCTCGACTGACGACAGGAGGAAATGCGATGAACTACCATATACTGACCCTTTTCCCCGACATGGTGTTAAACGGCCTCCACACCAGTATCATCGGGCGGGCTGTGGAAAAAGAACTCATCTCCATCGAGGCAATCGACATCAGGGATTATTCCACAGAGAAACACCGCCATGTCGATGATGCCCCATACGGCGGAGGCGCAGGTATGGTGATGCAGCCGATGCCGATCTGTGATGCCTATGATGATTTATGCAGCAGGATCGGGAAACGGCCGCGGGTCATTTACTTAACGCCCCAGGGTAGAGTGTTTAACCAGTCGATTGCGGAAGAACTGTCTAAGGAAGAAGATCTGGTGTTTCTCTGCGGCCATTATGAGGGCGTGGATGAGCGGGCGCTGGAACTGATCGCCACCGATTACCTTTCCATCGGGGACTATGTGCTGACGGGAGGCGAACTGCCTGCCATGGTGATGATCGACTGTATTTCGCGGCTGGTACCGGAAGTTTTAAATAATGATGTGTCGGCGGAATTTGAATCCTTCCATGATAATCTTCTGGAATACCCTCAGTATACGAGACCGGAGGAGTACAGAGGGCTTAAGGTGCCCGAGGTGCTCTTAAGCGGCCACCATAAAAATATAGAAACGTGGAGGCGGCAGCAGTCCATCAGGCGGACCCTGGAGAGACGTCCCGATTTGCTGGAACATGCCGTCCTTTCCAAAAAAGAGACGCAGTATTTAAATGATATAAGGGCAGAAAAAGAGTAAATTTCGGAAAAAGGGGCTTGCATTCGACAAGCCTTTATGGTAAAATATGAGACGTTGTGACGCAAGGAGATGGTCCTCTGTTACGGAATACATCAGTATGAAGTATTAAGAACATCAAATATAATCAAGGAGGTTCACACGATGAACGATATTATTAAGAATCTTGAAGCAGCACAGTTAAAGGAATCCATTCCGGAGTTCCACGTTGGCGATACCGTTAAGGTATACAACAAGATCAAAGAGGGAACCCGTGAGAGAATCCAGGTTTTCGAGGGTACCGTTATTAAGAGACAGAACGGCGGCGCCAGAGAGACATTTACCGTTAGAAAGAACTCCAACGGTATCGGTGTTGAGAAGACATGGCCATTACATTCCCCATCTGTTGATAACATCGAAGTTGTCAGAATGGGTAAAGTAAGAAGAGCAAAACTGTACTACTTAAGAGACAGAGTAGGTAAAGCTGCAAAGGTTAAAGAACTGGTTAAGTAAAAACCAGCACAGGAGTTGAATTCTGTAGCGATTGAGAGGGACAATGAAAATTGTCCCTTTCTTTGACTGAAGACGGTGACCTGTGCGCGGAACGTGCAGGTTATCGTTTGAAGACGGTGACCTGTGCGCAGAGCGTGCAGGTTATCGTTGTAAGCGATGCGCGAATCGTACGGCTTATAACAGATGGGGTGTAAAATAGCGTGGAATTTTATCGCAGTGAGGAAAATAATAAGCTTCGCCACGTAGTCAACTGGATCGTAGATATCGTGGTTGTAATCGCGTTCGCATGGTTCCTCGTCTATTCCTATGGAACCCGTATCCCTGTCGCAGGCCATTCCATGACGCCTCTTTTAGAGTCGGAGGATGTGGTGCTGATGGACCGGCTGGCTTACGCCTTTGGAAAGCCAGATCGGTTTGACGTGGTGGTGTATGAGCGAGGGGATCAGAAACTGAATGTGAAGCGCGTGATCGGTCTGCCGGGTGAGACGGTGCAGATTGTTGGCGGAGAGATTTATATAGACGGAAAAGTGCTGAAACAGGGGGAAGGAATGAGCGCCATCTCTCTGGCGGGCCTTGCGGAAAATCCGGTTAAGCTGGGAGAAGACCAGTATTTTCTCCTTGGGGATAACCGTGACAGCAGCGAGGACAGCCGTTTTGCCAATGTGGGTAATGTCAGCGAAGACCAGATCCAGGGCAGAGTCTGGCTGCGGGTTTCACCGGTCGCGAGACTGGGGCTTATCAGCCGGGAACCGTAGTTTTACAGCACAATCCATGAATATCAGAAGTGAGGAAATTTAATGAATATACAGTGGTATCCGGGTCATATGACCAAGGCCAAGAGGGCCATGCAGGAAGATATCAAATTAATCGACTTAATCATAGAACTGGTGGATGCCAGAGTCCCTTTAAGCAGCCGGAATCCGGATATCGACGAACTGGGAAAAGGAAAATCGAGGCTGATCCTGCTCAACAAGTCGGACCTGG
>CAUEKH010000486.1 GCA_959018155.1 uncultured Hungatella sp. | reverse complement strand
CGGCAGAGCCAGAGAGTGCAGTGGTGCCGGAAAGTATGGCAATCCGTGATGAAGCGTGGCTGGAAAGCCTGCGTGCCGAACTGGACGGATCCGTCTACCTGTCGGTCGATAAAGACGCGTTCCACGAAAGTGAAGCAGTGACGGACTGGGATCAGGGGACGATGACGCTTGGACAGCTGGAACGGGTATGCCTCATTTTAAAGGACAGATGCAGAGTTTTAGGAGTGGATGTCTGCGGGGAGGCTGACTCAAACGGCGGCGGCATATCGTATGATGAGGCGGTTCGGATTAATGACCGTGCAAATGAGAAAATTGTGTCCATTGTGAGCAGCTGCCTTCCACGGCTGGCTGAAGACGGGGATAAAGGGGGCAATGAGGGGTAAGATGGAAGAGGCACCACTATTTTCCAGGCAGGCAATCAGAAGGCTGATTATGCCTCTGATTATTGAGCAGTTTCTGGCTGTCCTGGTAGGTATGGCAGATACGATTATGGTGGCAGGAGTGGGGGAGACGGCAGTTTCGGGTATCTCTCTGGTAGATACGCTCAATATCCTGCTGATTAATATTTTTACCGCCATGGCGACGGGCGGTGCAGTTGTCGCATCTCAGGAATTGGGAGATGAGAACCGGGGGGAGGCGGTGAAGGCTTCCAATCAGCTGATTTTTATGGTTCTCATTTTTTCAACGACCCTGATGACCGTGTCTCTGATTTTTAATTACCAGATTCTGAGGGGGATTTACGGGTCGATTGAGCCTGCGGTTATGAATTACGCAAGGACGTATTTTTATTTGACGGCGCTTTCCTTCCCGTTTCTGGCGGTCTATAACGGGTCGGCGGCCATCTGCCGCTCTATGGGAAATTCGGAAATCTCCATGAAGGTTTCCATGCTGATGAATGCCATTAATATTGTGGGAAATGGCATCCTGATTTACGGGTTTCATATGGAAGTGGCGGGCGCCGGCATCTCTACGCTGCTCTCGAGCGCGGTGGCGGCGGTCATCCTGCTTAAAGTAATCAGGAATCCCAGCCTTCCGTTACATATTGATCGGCGGCTGCGCCTGGGATTTTATCCGTACATCATGAAGCGGATTATGACGATCGGAATTCCCATGGGTGTGGAAAATGGGCTGTTTCAGGCAGGAAAGCTTCTGGTTGCGGGGCTTGTCTCCAGCTTTGGAACGACCTCCATCGCGGCCAATGCCGTGGCCGGAACGATCTGTTCGTTTCAGGTTATCCCGGGGGCGGCGATTTCGCTTGCCATGATCACGGTGGTGGGACAGGCTGTGGGCGCAAAACGGTATGACGAGGCCAGAAATTACGCGAAAAATTTAATCCTTCTGATTATGGGAGCGCATTTCCTCATCTGCTTCCCCATGCTTCTCTTTTTGCCGACGATCGTCGGGTTCTACCACGTATCTCCTCAGACGGCGGAACTGGCGGTTAAGATAGGGATGCTTCACGGCTTAAGCTGTGTCGTGATCTGGGCGCCTTCCTTCGCGCTTCCCAATGCGTTGAGGGCGGCCGACGATGTGAAATTTGCCATGTGTATTACGATTGCCTCCATGTTTTTATGCCGGATTGCCATGAGTTACGTGCTGGGGCGCTACATGGGGCTGGGGCTTATGGGAGTGTGGTATGCCATGGTTCTCGACTGGCTCGTCAGGGCGGCCTTTTATATCTGGCGTGTGGCTTCGGGCGGCTGGCTTAAGCATCACAAGGCAATGATCGAGAAGCAGGAAGCGGCGCAGGCGCTACAAAATGCTTGACATTGGAAAACAATTACGATATTATTTCCGTTAAATAACCCGAAGCGTAAACTCCGGGCAAATAAGGATAGGTAAACAGAGGAGAAATGACAATGAAAAAGGTTGTGAAATTTGGCGGCAGCTCCCTGGCCAGTGCCAGACAGTTTAAAAAAGTCGGCGATATTATCCGTTCTGACAAGAGCAGACGGTACGTGGTTCCATCGGCGCCGGGCAAGCGAAATGACAAGGATGAGAAGGTTACCGATATGCTCTACCAGTGTTACGACGCTGCCGTAGAAGGAAAAGGATATCAGAAGATTCTGGAGAAAATCAAAAGCCGTTACACGGAGATTATCGAGGGCCTGGATTTGAATTTAAACCTTGATCATGAGTTTGAGACGATTGAGGAGAACTTTTTAAATAAGGCCGGACGTGATTACGCGGCCTCCCGCGGCGAATATTTAAATGGTATCGTCATGGCCTCCTATTTGGGATATGAGTTTATTGATGCCGCCGAGGTGGTGTCCTTTGACGAAGACGGCACATTCCTGGCGGACGATACGAACCGCGAACTGGGAGAACGGTTAGAGCACGTTGAACGGGCCGTAATTCCCGGCTTCTACGGTTCTACCCACGACGGCCGGATTCGCACCTTTTCCAGAGGCGGCTCTGATGTGACCGGTTCCATCGTCGCAAAGGCTATCCATGCCGATATGTACGAAAACTGGACCGACGTATCGGGCTTCCTGGTGGCTGATCCGAGGATTATCAAGAATCCGGAAGTCATCGAAACGATTACATACAGAGAACTGCGGGAGTTGGCCTATATGGGCGCCAGCGTCCTCCACGAAGATGCCATTTTCCCGGTGCGCAAGGAAGGAATCCCGAT
>CAUEKH010000485.1 GCA_959018155.1 uncultured Hungatella sp. | reverse complement strand
AATTCTGTCCCTAAAAAAGAAGTATCAGCCGGATATTGAGATCCATCTCGGCCTGGAGGCGGAATACTATCCGGAATTCTGGGAACCGTTTTTGAGGCTGATTGAGGAGTATCCGATCGAGTACCTGCTTCTTGGCCAGCACCATCTTGACAGTGAGGTGAATGGGGCATTCTACAGTGGAACGGCTACGGACAATCCGGCTCTTTTGAAAAAGTATGTGGATCAGTGCACTGAAGCCATGGAGACAGGGAAGTATTTCTATATCGCCCATCCGGACCTGCTGAATTTTCACGGTGATGAGGAAGTGTTTGACAGGGAGTACCGCCGTCTTTGCAGAGAGGCGGACCGCCACAGCCTGCCGCTGGAAATAAATTTTCTTGGAATCGGGGAGAACCGCTGGTATCCCTGTGATAAATTCTGGAAGATTGTCGGGGAAGAAGGAAATACCGTGATTTTCGGGTGCGACGCCCACGGGCCGGAGAAAGCCTGGAATCCGGCGGTGGAAAAAAGGGCGATGGGTCTGGTGGAGAAATACCATCTGAATCTGGTTGAAACGTGGCCGATTGCAGGGAAATAACTGAGAGATATGAAAAGTGAAAAGAATGGAAAGAGAAAAGACGTGCATGACAGATGCAAAAACAACCTGTCATATACGTCTTTTTTGTGTATTTTGTATAAGAGGACTTTACAGAACCCGGTTTCTGTGGTAAGCTTTATCTATCGTCATGTTTTTGAAAAAATAACGCTTAAAGGAGGGGAGAGATTGTATGAGAACGGGAGCGGTGATTCTGGCGGCCGGCCATAAGAGTTCTACGACTGCTTTTCAGCCGATGCTGCCGATTGGCGACACGACTGCTATTAAACGCATTATCGTTACGCTGCAGCAGGCCGGTGTGGAACCGATTGTGGTGGTGACAGGCCATCAGGCGGATGAACTGGAAAAGCATATTTCCAAGATGAGAGTGATTTGCTTAAGAAATGAGGAGTATCAGACGACGCAGATGTTCGACAGTATCTGCAGGGGACTGAACTACATAGAAGATTTGTGCGATCGGGTTTTGCTGATGCCGACGAAGGCGCCGCTTCTGCTGTCGGAGACGATCGCAAAGGTGATGGAGAGCCGCGCGCCCATTGTCTGTCCGGTCTTTGAAGGCCGGAGGGGCCATCCGGTTATGATTGAAAAAGCATGGATTCGCAGGCTGATTTTCTATCGCGGTGAGCTGGGACTTCGAAGCTTTCTGCGGGAGCCGGAGGTGGACGCGGTGCTGGAGGAGATCCCGGTAGAAGATGACGGGATTATCCGGGCGGTGGAGTCGGATGAGGAATGTAAGAGGGTGATGGCGGGGCATGGCGGAAAGATTCCCCTGCACAGCCGGGTTTCTCTTTACTTAAGCTGTGACGAGGTATTCTTTGGACCGGGGATCGCACAGTTCCTGACGCTGATCGATCATACCGGTTCCATGCAGACGGCCTGTAAGCAGATGCACATGTCCTACAGCAAGGGCTGGAAGATTATGAAGACGGCGGAGCGGGAACTGGGGTATCCGCTTCTTGTGACACAGTCTGGAGGGGCGGAAGGCGGGTTCTCCCAGCTGACACCGAAGACGAAGGATTTTCTGGAGCGTTTTCTTGCCATGGAGCAGGAGATGAACGGGTGCGCAAAGAGCCTGTTTGAAAAATATTTTGGAGATGAGAGGGAGCGGAAATGAAGAAATTATTTGAAGAGATGAAAAGGCTTTCAGGACTTGGGGAGGATTTCGTGCTGGTCACGGTGATCGCCGGTTCCGGTTCCACGCCGAGAGGGGCGGGAGCCCGGATGGTGGTCAGAAAGGACGGAACCACGCTGGGAACGATTGGCGGCGGCAATGTGGAGTATCAGGCCGGTCTTATGGCTCTTGAGGTTTTAAAGGATAAACAGTCTTTTACAAAGGGATTTAAGCTGGTAAAGGGCCAGGTGGCGGATCTGGGGATGATTTGCGGCGGTGACGTGGTGGTCTATTTCCAGTATGTTGGAGCCGGCAACCGTGATTTCCTGGAGGTCTGTGAAAATGGGATCCGGGCGTTTGATCGGGATGAGGACAGCTGGGTTATTACGGATATTACCGATGAGACGGCGTGGGCCATGGGAATCTGTTCCGACAGCGAGGGGCTTAAGGGCCTGTCCATTGATGGGGATTACAGCGCGTTAAAGCAGACGAAGGCAGTGCAGACGTCTGTGGGGGACCGGAAGTATTACAGCGAGCCGCTGGTGAGAGCCGGGACGGTCTATGTCTTTGGCGGCGGCCATGTGGCCCAGGAACTGGTTCCGGTGATCAGCCACGTCGGTTTCAAATGCGTCGTGTATGATGACAGGCCGGAATTTGCCAATGAGAAGCTGTTCCCGGAGGCGTCAGAGACGATTGTGGGTGACTTTGGAAATATTTTCGACAAGGTGACAATCCGGGAACAGGATTACGTCGTCATCATGACGAGAGGCCATCAGTGTGATTACGATGTCCAGCGGCAGGTTTTACGGACTCCGGCCCACTACCTTGGCGTGATGGGAAGCCGTCAGAAGGTTCTGACACTTTCCGGAAAGCTGATGGCGGAGGGATTTACCAGTGAGGATATCGACCGGTTCCACAGCCCGATTGGTCTGGCTAT
>CAUEKH010000484.1 GCA_959018155.1 uncultured Hungatella sp. | reverse complement strand
CGGCTGCCACAGCGGAACCGCCGGTTGCCAGCATCGGGTCTGTCACCACAATCGTTCGCTGCTCAATCGGATGGGGCAGCTTGCAGTAGTATTCATGAGGTTCATGGGTTACTTCGTCACGGTACAGACCGATGTGGCCCACTTTGGCGGAAGGCACAAGGGCCAGGATCCCATTTACCATACCCAAACCGGCGCGGAGAATCGGGACGACTGCCAGCTTCTTTCCGGCTATCATCGGGGTCATACATTTCTCGATCGGTGTCTCCACCTCCACTTCCTTGATCGGTAAATCGCGGAGTGCCTCATAGCCCATCAGCATGGCGATCTCCTCGATCAGAGAGCGGAACTCATTGGTTCCCGTCTTTTTATCCCTTAAAATTGAAATCTTGTGCTGGATTAAGGGATGGTCGAAGATTGTGACGTTTTCAATTGGAAATTCCATGGTTTTATCTATCCTTTCTTTCGTTGATAGCGGTTTCCTGTGCAGACAGCCCAGGAGTTACCGCCTTTTTTCAGTTCTTACAGTATCTTCCGTTTCCGGCAGGATTAAGTTCATAAGGACTCCGATTACCACAGCGATGAACAGACCGGAAATATTCAGCGTGATGGTTCCGATGTGGATATTTAAGCCGCCTAACTGGGCAAAACCGAGTCCGAAGACGAGAATCAGTCCCACGATGGTCAAGTTGCGGCTGTGTGTGAAATCCAGGTCTGACTCGGCGAGAGAGCGGATTCCGACAGCGGCAATCATACCGAACAGCATGACCTCGACGCCGCCCTTTACAGGTCCCGGTATGGTCTGTAAAATGGCTCCGACCTTTCCAAACAGGCCAAGGATGATGGCAAATACTGCTGTAACGCGGAGAAGTCTCGGGTTGTAGTTCTTGGTGGTTGCTAAAACTCCTGTATTCTCAGAGTAGGTGGTATTGGCAGGTCCGCCGACCAGACCGGCAAAAAGGGTAGCAAGGCCGTCGCCCATTAAAGTCCGATGAAGCCCCGGATCCTTTAGGAAATCTTTGCCGACAACCGTTCCGTTGGTGGTGACGTCGCCGATATGTTCCATGAATGTAACACACGCGATAGGGGCGATTGACAGGATGGCTCCCGCCTCGAATCTCGGAAGACTCATAAATGGGACTCCGTTCATATCTTTTGTCATAAACGGAATATTAATCCAGGAAGCGGAGGTAATCGCGGAGTAATCCATATGGAAAATGCCGAATACCCCAAGGATGATACATAAAAGATAGCCTGCGGCGATACCAATGAGAATCGGCACCAGTTTGAAGAAACCGTGTGCAAAGATGGAACAGAGGATTACCACAAACAGGGTAAAGACCGCGATTCCCAGGTTCAGCGCGATTTCCGGCGTCAGCCCGTCGGCCAGGCTTAACCCGCCGGTCGCGTCGCTGATTGCGGTGCTGGCGAGGTTGATACCGATAACCACGATGACCGGGCCTGTCACAACCGGAGGGAATACCTTCTTAATCTTGTCCACACCGATTAAATAGGCAATCAGCGCAAACAGCAGATATACCAGACCGGCAAAAATAATTCCACCCTGTGCTAAAGGTACATTCTCTGCGATCACGGCGCCTTCCGGTCGGGTCACGGCGCTGATAGCGGCCAGGAACGCGAAGGAGGAACCGAGAAATACGGGAACCTTGAATTTAGTACAGCAGTGGAAAATCAGTGTGCCCACACCGGCGGAAAACAGTGCAAGGGATGGATTGAGACCAGTCAGCAGCGGAACCAGAACCGTGGCGCCAAACATGGCGAACAGGTGTTGGATGCTGAGCAAATAGTCCCGGGTTGTCAGTTTCGTTTTTTCACTCATGATGCTACCCCATTTCCTTTTATTTTTTCCGTATTATTTTATCAAAAATGGGCTCAAATAGCAACTGTGAAATATTAATTGTCAGAATAAAGTTTGTTTTGTTATGGTTCCCCATCAGGTTGCGAAAAATTCCGCGGTGACAGCCAGGCCGGGGCGGTAGCAGCTCTGGCCTGACGGCTGACGCGGAATTTCTCTAAAGGGTAAAAAGATTATTTTGTGTCGGGAGTATATTTGATCAGAGCATAGTCACCAAGAGCATGAGAAACCGGGATGGATACGTAGATGGTTCCCTGTTCTTCGTAACTGAAGACTTCCGGAAATTTCACCTCGTCCTTTTTTCCTTCCTGCGCCTTGTACGGGAAATCGGCGTGGCGGAACATGCCGGTGTAGGTGTCAATGTCGGTTTCATTTTTCAGCTTTTTTAATTCTTTTTCCACAGCGCTGTCTGCTTGGTAGAACTGGCAGTCATCGGAGAGAACGTAACCGGCCAGAGTGTAGGGATCCGCGTAATCGGAAAGTTCCATGTCTTCTCCGAGAGCCGTATCAATGGTATTAGTATAGAAGAGATTCAGCGGATGAGCGGCGCCATCGGCGGTATAGCTTCCTGTATATACGGCGGTGATACGCTTTCTGTCCGCGTTTTTCACGCTGCATTTGACGGTTACGGTGTCTTTTGTGTCATCGACGGAGTAGGCGGTTAGAACCTCCAGCGCGTGTTCATTGAGAAGTTTGTTGACTTTCTCCTGAACGGAAGCCTGACTTAGGTTGGCGATAACCGGGTATTCGATGGAAACCTTTCCGGAAGTG
>CAUEKH010000483.1 GCA_959018155.1 uncultured Hungatella sp. | reverse complement strand
TGATGTAATAGTGGCGGAACGAAGTAACGAGTGGTAGGTAGTATAGTGATATCATTGTAGTACGTAGTATATAATTGTAGTCTGTAATATAGAAGCACCTCATCTCAAATCCTGGAAAATTCCGGGAGTTGGGTGAGGTGCTTTTGTAAGTGCAAGTTGAAATTATGATTATTTAGCAGTTAAAACGAAAAAATATTAGAATAATAAATTTCCAGCTACTCTCAATTCTTCAGCCTCTCTCTCAACTCCTTCAGCGCCTCGCCAAACTGCTTCGAAGACGCGGTTGGGTTGCCGCGCAGCAGTCCTTTGCGGTAAAAGCCCAGATGGTGTGACAGCTTTTCCCGTTTTTCCGTAATAGACTGGAAACGTTCTGTCAGGGCGGACAGATCCGGGGTGACCCGGGCAGCCGTTTCGGCCTGGCGTTTGACATTTTCCTTTATGGAGGAGAGGGCGCCGAGCTTGCGTTCTGTGCTCTCCTTAAGGGCCTCAAGCGCTTCTTCCTTGCGGGCGGCGGATTCGACTTTCAGAGTCGTAATTTTGACTGCGGCTTCTCCCTTTAGATTGGCTGCGCGCTGGAGGTGTTCGTCGCGGATATCGGAAACCCTCTGGCTGGCTTCCGCCTTTAAGAGCGCCATCTGAAGCTGGATTTCTTCCATCTCGGCCTTCATCTTTGTCATGGATTCCAGAACCTTGCCGAGGTCGAGGGCCTCCTTGGTGGATTCAATGGCATCGGCGACAAACAGCACGCCAACAATCGCGTCCGCGATGATACAAAAAAGAGGGGTGAAACCGAGAACCATATGTTCCACCGGCCGATGAATAAATTCAGTCAGCACAATCGTCAGAAAGCCCCAGGCGATAGAAGTGCCGAGACAGATATAGCCATTTAAATTGAGCGGCTGTTCTGTGTAATCCCAGTATTTCATCTTAAAGAGGCGTTCCATAACGTAACCGGTAGCGTATTCCAGAGCCGAAGCGCCTATCATACCGGAAATAAATACGAGAAAAAGATTATCCTGAAATGGCAGTGATGCCCACAGCATGATAATGGCCCCGCTTCCGTAGAGTGGAAGGAGCGGAAGACGCAGAAAACCACGGTTGACCGGGTGGCCGCATTTCAGAGAAACATACGTAGATTCAATGATCCAGCCGATAAAACAGTAGATAAAGAAGAACAGAAGCCATTGATACCAGGTATATGTATACATAAGTGACAGTCCTTTCGTTGAGTATTTATTTTCCGCAGGCAGCGTGTCGGGCAGCCGCGGCGGTATCAACATTTGTCGATTTACGTTAATCATAATCGTTTTCCGGAAAATTTGCAACCGGCGATTGCTTTTTCTTGCCAGAATCCATTTTGTCATGTAAAATGGGGAAGAATAACAGATCAGGAGATTAGAAAAATGAGTATATTGAATGTTGAGCATCTGACTCATCGATTCGGGGACAGGGCTATTTTTCAGGACGTGTCGTTCCGACTTTTGAAGGGTGAACATATTGGATTGATCGGCGCCAACGGCGAGGGAAAATCCACATTTATGAATATTATTACCGGGAAAATGCAGCCGGACGAGGGAAAGGTCGAGTGGGCGAAGCGCGTCCGCGTCGGCTATTTAGACCAGCACACGGTTCTGGAGAAGGGGATGACCATCCGGGAAGTTCTAAAAAGCGCCTTTTCCTTCCTGTTCCAGATGGAAACTCAGATGAATGAAATCTGCGAGAAGCTGGGAGAGGCGGATGAAGCGCAGATGGAGTCCATGATGGAAGAACTGGGCACAATCCAGGATTTGCTGATGGCCCATGACTTCTATATTATTGACGCCAAGGTGGAGGAAGTTGCCCGGGCTCTGGGGCTGACCGACATCGGGCTTGACAAGGATGTGACCGAGTTAAGCGGCGGCCAGAGGACGAAGGTGCTTCTTGGAAAACTGCTGCTGGAGAAGCCGGACATCCTGCTGTTGGACGAGCCGACCAACTATTTGGACGAGCAGCATATCGAGTGGCTGAAACGGTATTTACAGGAGTATGAAAACGCGTTTATCCTGATTTCTCATGATATTCCGTTCCTCAACAGCGTGGTCAATATTATTTACCACATGGAAAATCAGAGCCTCGACCGGTATGTGGGCGATTACGACAAGTTCCAGGAGGTCTACGCGGTGAAGAAGGCGCAGCTGGAGGCCGCCTACAAGCGTCAGCAGCAGGAGATTGCGGAACTGGAAGATTTTGTGGCCCGCAACAAGGCCCGTGTCTCCACCCGCAATATGGCCATGTCCCGCCAGAAGAAGCTGGATAAAATGGATGTCATTGAACTTGCAAGGGAAAAACCGAAGCCGGAATTTAACTTCCTGGAAGCCCGCGCTGCCGGAAAAACGATATTTGAGACGACAGACCTGGTTATCGGATACGACGAACCGCTGTCAAAGCCTCTCAATGTCCGGATGGAACGGGGCGAAAAGATTGTTCTGGTGGGGGCAAACGGAATCGGAAAGACTACCCTGCTTAAAAGCATCCTCGGCCTGGTTCCGGCGCTTGGCGGCAAGGTGACGCTGGGCGATTACCTCTCCATCGGTTATTTCGAGCAGGAGATGGCCCCGGGCAACAAGACTACGTGCATCGAGGAAATCTGGCAGGAATTCCCCGCCTACACCCAGTACCAGGTC
>CAUEKH010000482.1 GCA_959018155.1 uncultured Hungatella sp. | reverse complement strand
CAGCCACAACCGTCTGCTTGGCGCCGAAGCCGCCGCCGATTCTCGGCTTGATGACGCGGATTTCCGACTTCGGGATATCGAGGGCATTGGAGAGAATCCTTCTGACGTGGAAAGGAATCTGGGTCGATGCCACCACATTCAGACGGCCGTAGGTATCGAGATATGTATACGCCCGGAAAGTCTCCATCATGGCCTGCTGGTTGGCCTTCGTGTGGTAAATCCGATCCACCACGTAGTCACAGCTGTCCAAAACGGCCTCCACGTCGCCATGCTTATCTTCTCCACAGGCGCAGAGATTCCTCTGATTGTCAGCGCCGACAGGACAGAGACTCTTCCAGTTTTCCTCCGGATGGACTAAAATTTTACTGTCCTTGGCCTTGTGGAAATCCAGGATTGGCTCCAGCACCTCATACTCCACTTTAATCAGACGCAGCGCCTGATCCACCGCCTCCTCATTCTCCCCGGCCACAATCGCCACGGCATCACCGACAAACCGCAGTCTCCGATCGAGAATCAGCCGGTCGTAAGGGCTCGGCTCCGGGTAGGTCTGACCCGCCATGGTAAACCGCTTATCCGGCACGTCGCGATACGTCAGGACACAGGCAATTCCGTCCACTTCCTCTGCTCTGGCCGTATCAATCTCCGAAATCAGCGCATGGGCATGAGGACTTCTCAGTATCTTTACAATCAGACAGTCCTTCGGCGCAATATCGTCCGTATAGACCGGCTTCCCCGTTACCAGGGCTTTCGCGTCCTTTTTGATCACAGGGGCATTTACCGCACGCATCTCACGATTCATCCTCTGGCACCTCCTCTGTTTAAATATTTCTTAATGGCGCGCAGCTGGCTCATATAGCCGCTGCACCGGCATAAATTGCCTGCCAGATACTCTTTGATCTCCTCCTCATCAGGGGAAATAAGTTCTTTCTCCATGGCAAGGACATTCATAATCAGGCCCGGGCTGCAAAATCCGCACTGATCCGCTCCTTCTCCGGCTAAGTACATGCCGAATTCCTCTGCCTCCTTCTGAACGCCTTCCAGCGTCACTACTTCATGGTTGTCCACCCGCGCGGCCAACAGAGAACAGGACAGCATCGGTTTCCCGTCGACCAGAACGGTGCAGAGGCCGCAGCCTTCCGTCTCACAGCCGCATTTTACGCTGTAACAGCCTTTCATCCGCAGTACTTCAAATAATGTCGCGTCATCCTGGACCGCCACAGAAATTCTTTTCCCATTTAAGACAAATCCAATCTCCATCCTTTACACCTCCTGACGCTCTGCGGCGCTTAAGGAACGGCCGCCTTCTTCCAGCTGTTCCATCAGCCGTCTGATATATACTTCTGCCAAATGTTCCCGGTACTCAGCGCTGCCTCTCGTATTGGAAGCGTAATGGAACTGAGCGGCCGCCTGTCTGGCCAGCGCTTTTAAATCCGCTCCGGCTGTTCGATCCAGCGTGATCACCTCTGCCTTCGAAGGCCTTGCGCCTACGGAAATATACCATTTATCTTCATTTTCCGCCACGCAGCAGGCGATGACTGGAAAATCCGTCTTCGTCTGTCTCTGTGCCAGATAGGAAACTTTTCTTCCATCTTTTTTTATGATAATGCGGACCAGGATATCCCGGTCATGCTTCATCTGATTGAACTCCTTAAGCGGTACGATACCGCCGTGGTACAGTTCCACATACGTATCGAGAGCCATCAGACACGTCGTAATGTCAGAAAATCCGAATCTGGAAAATACACTTCCGCCCACAGTAGCCCCGTTCCTGAACTGAACGCCTACAATGGCACGCACAGCTTCCTTCATGACTCCCTGAAAATATGTATTCAGCCCTTCGTGGGTCTCCAGCGTGCGCAGGGTACACATGCAGCCAATCCGGAACTCCTCCTCGGTCTCCTCCACCTTATCGAGTCCCAGGCCTGAGATATCGATCAGCGTCAGTTTTACCCTGTTCTGCACCTTCAGCCACATCATTCCAGCACCGATGATGTTGCTCTTTTTCTGATTCAGCTCATAAGCTTCCTGTAAGCTTCCGGCCTTCACGTAATTTTTAAACCTTACCATCAGAACCTCCTCCTGATTTCCAAGTTTTCTCTCCTTGTTTCTTTGCGGTTCCGGCATAACCATCTAAGCCGTCACCGTATCAGTCAACGGCAGCCGCGCCATCATGCGCCTCCTGCCGTACCATTCATTATAAACCGGTAGAAAGTATAACACATTCTTTCCTGTTTTGACAATTCATTCTTCCCGTTTCAGCACATTCTTCCTGTTTTTGTCATATTTTTCCATGTTTTCGTCATATTTCCCGTCTAATATACTTACTTTTTGGCGACACCGCCGGTATGTCTCCTATGAAATCAATGCCTCTACATACTCAGGATTCTCCCGCAGACAGCGGCAGAACCCTTCCACCGTATCAGGAAAACAGATGTGATGCGCCGTGATCTTCCCGGTATCCATCACCAGATTCCGCTCCCGGTCGGCAAAACGTCCCTCATCCGGAATCAGAATTCCATCCCTGTCTGAATTTCCCAGAAGAGTGTGAAGAAAAATAACTGCCGTCTCATAAGTAGATCTCTCATTTCCGCTGCCAAAGTTATAAACGCCGCCCGGAAGTTCTGCCGCCGCTTCCACCTTCTCGATCACCTCATAAGCCCAGGTG
>CAUEKH010000481.1 GCA_959018155.1 uncultured Hungatella sp. | reverse complement strand
GAAAGCGGCAACGCGGCTCTGGACTTTATCGACGGCATGATCCCCCACCACGAGTCCGCCATCGACATGGCAGAAAGCTATCTGGAGTATGGCGGCGATAAGGGAGAGCTCAAAGAACTGGCTCAGAATATTATCACGACTCAGACCGGCGAGATCCGGCAGATGCAGGATTTAATCGAAAAATACGAGAAGGAAGACCACAGAGATGAGGACCAGGAAAATGCGTATTTAGACGAGTATGACAAGATGCTGGACCACGACCACACAATGGCAAAATCCGGTACGGACAGTCTGGACCACGCATTTGCCGAAGGAATGATTCTCCATCACCAGATGGCCGTGGACATGGCAAAATCAATTCTGGAGTACTCCGATTATGAGGAAATCCGGACTCTGGCGCAGAATATCATCGACGCACAGGAAAAAGAAATAGAAGAGATGAAAGCGTATATGCACTGACAGGCAAAGCGGCAAAACGAGGGGGGCAGAGTCCCCCTCATTTCTCTTTTTCTCCGGCCAATCGCTCCTTTTCCCTATCTCCGGGTAAATTTCGATTTTCCATCATAGACAATCAACTCGTCCATCGTCCCGCTGTACCGTCTTAAAGCTTCCACGCTCCCCATTTCCACGACGTAATCAAAGTCGTCCTGAGTCAGCGGAACCAGGTAAAGCAGATTGATCCGTTCACCATCGTAAAGCGGATATTCCGGCTTTTCCAAAAGCCCCGCAAGCGATGCGTTAACAAAAAGCACCCGCACAATACCATTTAACTGGCTGCACGGCACCGTGTGGCCGTGACCGAGCCAGCCGTCCTCTCTCCACGGAAGACAGCTCTGTGCGGAAATATACTGGAACATGGCCATCGGTGAGACTTCCTCCCTGTTTAAGGCGTCTTCCCGATATGCGAATCCCAGTTCAATTCTCCGGTACTGTCCTGCCTCCTCCTGGTAATACTGTTCCACCTTCGGCATTACCATCAGGCTGACACCGAGCGTAATCGCGTATGAAATATCCCCTTTTCTTCCTGTCAGCAGGGCTTTCGGCGGAAACTGCCCGTTGTCAATCGCATAGTATTTTTCGTAAGGGCCAAAGAAATTTTCCAGCGCCTCCAAATGGATCTGCTGCGCCCTCTCCCAGTAGCCCTCATCCTCGAAACGGTTCCAGAATCTTCTTCCGGCCGCGATTTTCGCCTCCATGGCCGCCTCCGCCTCTGTCAGTTCCCAGGCAAATTCCCCCATGTCCTTCGCATACTTAGAGTAGCCGCAAAATCCCTCAAATCCGCTCCAGCCGGGAATCACCGCGAGAATCGTATCTTCCTCCAGAAGCGCAGCCGCATCTCCCTCTTCGAACCATTCAATATGCAGCCGCTCTTTTTCCAAATGAATTCCCTCCGGATTGTGGGAAATGAACGAAAGCGGCATCCTCGGCGCTTCCCCGCGCAGCATGGCGTCTCTGTCCACTTCCTCCGGCGCTTCTGCCGTATTGCATACCCAGCACGACCTTACCTCCGGCCTTTCCCCGCCTGTGTCTATCCACAGATAAAAATAGATACACGTATCGCTTTCCTCCACAACTGCCTGCGCCCGGCAAATGGGCGACAGACTCTCCGCCAGAACCTTCGTACTTTCCTCCATCCGCTTCTCCTCCCACATTTTTCTCTGTACATAGCAATCACTTATTTCAGGCTTCCGTTATACCAACAGCTTACCCCATCCTTCTTAATAAGACTGCCCAGGCCATTTTTCTCTACAAATGCCACCCGTTCGCCCCGCTTTACAGCGAAACGGTAATCACAGTAATCATCTAAGCAAAGCCGTCCTTTCTCCTCAAATAAGTATTCCTCCGGTATCTCCACAATTCTGCCTGTAGATAAGTGGCGGACTGTGACAAGTTCTCCCGCCTGTTCTCTCCCCGGCGAGATCCGCTCCACACAGCTGTCCATGTACTGGATATACACGGTCGTCTCCTGTTCCGCCTGCTCATCCATCGCCGTCATCTCCTCAAAACCGTCCCAGTACACCCAGGACAACGACTCTGCCGAAGCCATTTCGTCAGGGAGGATCAGGCAGTTCAGCTGTCCGTCCCTCTTCAGCCCACAGCCCCCGTCAATACTGATGACATGCTTTTTGCGGTCAATCAGAGGATTAAACTCCGTCCTGTCATGGCGGTATAAGCATACCGGCCAGTGTCCCGTCACCACATATCCCGGAAAAATACCACAGCGCTCCAGAAAATTGTCGTATTTAAGCAGAGGCGTCGCGTCCTGACCCTCTGACTTCTCCCATCCCTCAAAAAGTCCTCCGTGAACAAAGGTAAAGCGGCCCGCTTCCAGCACGGTCGGCCTGTTACTGATAAACTCCAGTTCACGGTGAAAGCAGATGGCGGCCCTCTCCTTCGCCGCTTTCATTTCCTCTAAATCTTTTGGTTCTTCCAGCCCCATCTCTTTACACAGATCGAGAAATAAACTTCCTCCCCAGATCTTTCCGGCTCTTTTTATGTGTTTCAGTAACATTTCCGTGCTGGCCGGCTCTGTGCTGGCGATCAATTCCAACTGCCAGACATCCACATTTCCGGCCAGTACATGAACATTGGGCAGTTTCTCCAGTTCCATCACATAGCGCAGCGTCTCCAGAGAATATGGTCCTTTCTCCAGTATATCCCCTATGATAATCAGTTCATCCTCCGGGGAAAATA
>CAUEKH010000480.1 GCA_959018155.1 uncultured Hungatella sp. | reverse complement strand
AGTAGAAAAAGATGGTGAGTACGGCAGCCAGGATGCCTGCAACCAGTGTCATATTGATCAGGATAAATTTCCGCCTCAGCTTTTTTATCATGACGGTTCCTCCAGGCGGTATCCTACCTTTCTGACTGTCCCGATTTCCACTTTCGAGTCGAGAAAATGGATTTTCTTGCGCAGAAAGGAGATATACGCCTCCACATTATTGTCCTCCGCATCCGAATCGCTTCCCCAGACACGGGAAATCAGGGTGTCCTTGGAAATGATTTTGCCTGGGTTATTCATCAGAAGCTTTAGGACTTCAAACTCCTTATAACCTAAATGGATGGATCGCGTTTTGCACCACAGATCGTTTGAGGAGAGATTGAGTGTCAGATCTCCGAAGTTCAGTTCCTCCACGATCACCTCGCCCTGGCGTTTCGACAGAGCGCGGACGCGCGCCATCAGTTCCTCCGGCACGAAGGGTTTGGTCATGTAATCGTCGGCCCCGCGGTCGAGGCCGGTTACCTTATCCCGGATATCGTCCCGCGCGGTCAGCATTAAAATCGGGGTATGGATGTGCGCTTCCCGCAGTTTCTTGACGATATCGAATCCATTTTCTCCGGGGAGCATGACGTCGAGGATTATCACGTCGTACTCTCCGGAAAGCCCGCAGTAGAGCCCATCCGTCCCATTATATACCACATCGGCCTGGTAATGCTGTTCCCGCATAATCTGCCCCAGCGCCTCTGCAAGTCTTACCTCATCTTCTACAATTAAAATATTCAATCCACTCACCTCCTGCCGCGTCTCTTCCCTGTTATTATAAGATGTTTTCTCCCGGGATGCAAACCTTACCTTCCCGATACCCCTATCATATAGAAGAAAGCTGAAATTAGTCTTAAATTCTCTTTCAGATTAATTTCAGGAATGAGTGATAAAATAACCCGGAATGTTGAAAAAAATGTGACTGTCAGGAATTTCAGGTTAATTTCAGCTTCCTGACACAAAAAGAACATAGGACCCTGTTAGACTGTAACGAGACGTGAAACAAGGAGAGGAGTTATCAAATGAATGGACGAAGAATGGCTGCTTCTTTAGTTGTGGCTGTGGCGGCCACAGCAGTGCTGCCCATGACAGCGGAAGCGTCGACAAATTTTGATTTAAGGAAAAAGGTAATCGGAATATCGGGTATTATGAGTGTGACCAATATTGATGCCGGTGTGACGAGAGGAGAATTTGCCTCCATGCTGGTCAATGCGTCTTCCTACCGCAGCACCGTTTCCAGCTTAAGCAATACCTCGGTGTTTGCTGACGTTCCGCGGGATCACACGTATGCCGCCTCTGTCAGAATTGCCGCAGAGCAGGGCTGGATGACCGGATACTTAGGTGGTAATTTTAAGCCGGATGAGTACGTTACCTTACAGGAGGCCATCCGGGGCGTGCTTGCGCTGTTAGGCTATACCAACAGCGATTTTACAGGGGACCAGACGGGAGCCAGACTTTCCAAATACTATTTTCTGGAACTGAATGAGAATCTTAATAAGGAACCGCTGGAAATTCTCATAAAAGAGGACTGTATTAATCTGTTCTACAATCTGCTTAAAACAGATACAAAGGCGGGAACCATGTTCGGAAAATCCCTGGACTGTGAGTTGACATCGGACGGGGAAATCAACCCGCTGACCATGGTGGACAACAGCTTGAAAGGGCCGAAGATTGTGAGGAGCAAGAGCCGCCTTTCTGATTATCTGCCGTTTAAACTCAGTTCGGCCAATGTCTATCTCGACGGGGAGCCGATTTCCAACAGCAGCGATTCCATTTCCGGAGCCATTGACAGTGAAGACGGCGTTCTCGTCTATTACCATCCGGTGTCGAAAACCGTCTGGCTGTACACGGTCGGAAATGAAAATGAGAATGGCCGTTCGGCCGTCAGCGGTGAAATCACGAACATTGTCTATAATTTCACGAATCTGATGACACCCAGTGCCATTATCCTGGAGGACGGTAACACGTATGAACTGAACAGTACGGAAATGCAGTTCGCGTTTTCCACCTACGGTGATCTGCGGGTGGGCGATACCGTGACTCTCGTATACAGTGCTGCCACAGGCGCCGACGGGGTAGAAACCCGCACCGTGCTCGACTATATTGAAGATTGACAGGAGAATCGGAATGAAAGGATTCAGCTTTAAAAAAGGGGACAGGAAAGGAAAGAAGAAGGGCGGAAAAGGAAAGAAAATCCTGCTCGTCCTGGTTTTGATTTTAGCGGCCGCCGCAAGTCTGATGGCGGTAAATGGAAAACAGAAGGCAAAGGCCGTTTCAGCCGGGGCAAAGGAAGTGAGGACGGCCACGGCTGAGAAGCGGGATATCACATCGGAACTGTCTTCCTCCGGGACGATTTCGCCGAAGGATACGTATGACATTACCTCCCTGGTTGAGGGCGAGGTGATTGCCGCTGATTTCGAGGAGGGGGATCAGGTGGAAAAAGGCCAGGTCCTCTATCAGATTGACACCTCGTCGATGGAATCGCAGCTGACCTCCGCGAATCATTCTCTTACGAGGGCCCAGGAAAGCTATGAGACGGCTCTGGAGGATTACAACGATGCGCTTGGCGATTACAGCGGCAATACATACAAATCTACGGAAACCGGATACATTAAGACACTGTATGTCAGGGCCGGGGATAAGGTGGGAGCCGGAACGAAGCTGGCTGATATCTACGATGA
>CAUEKH010000479.1 GCA_959018155.1 uncultured Hungatella sp. | reverse complement strand
CCCATCCGCCGGGAGGCGCTGTTGCCGATTCTCTGAAGCTGACTGTCACGCTGAGTCTGGTTATGAAGCGTCAGCGTCACATCACAGTGAGGGCACTTAATCGCTTCGCCGCAGGAACGGCAGGAAACGAAATTAGCGTATCCTCTCCGGTTGATAAACAGCATCATCTGTTCCTTCCGCTCGAGACAGTCCTTCATCTTTATCTGGAGTTCCCGGCTGAAAACAGATTTGTTGCCCGCCTTTAATTCTTCCCTCAAATCTACCACCGACACATCGGCCAGGCGGCTGTCCTCTTTCGCCCGCTCAGTCAGTTTAAACAGCGTAAATTCCCCGCGGAGCGCTTTCGTATACGCTTCCAGGGACGGAGTTGCCGACCCCAGCACAACGGAGGCCTGCTGCATCTTTGCCCGCTTCACCGCGACCTCTCTGGCATGGTAGCGCGGTACCACCTCGCTCTTATAGGCCCCCTCATGTTCCTCATCAATGATAATCAGCCCAAGGCGGGAAAATGGGGTGAACAGAGCGGAACGCGGGCCGATCATGATATCAATATCGCCATTTCTCGCCCGCTCGAACTGGTCGTACCGCTCTCCGGGAGAAAGCCTGGAATTAATAATGGAGATCCTGTTTCCGAACCGTCCGTAGAACCGCATAACCGTCTGGTAGGTCAGCGCAATTTCCGGAATCAGTACGATTACCTGTTTCCCGTCTTCTATCACGTGGGAAATCAGTTCCATATAAACCTCAGTCTTCCCGCTTCCGGTGATCCCGTGGATGAGGTATGTGGTACGTTTTCCCCCGTCATAGTCTCTGGTAAAACTGTCAACCGCGGCCTGCTGCTGGCTGTTCAGGGTAACCCTCGCATCAATCCTTTTTGCGTTCTTCACGGGATTTCGGTATACCTCTTCCGATTCCAGAACCGCGTACCCTTTTTCCAGAACCGGCTTTAGCGTGGCGGCCGACAAATTCATCTGGTTCACGGCAACCTCATAGGGAATCACACCATTCTCTTTTAACGCCTTTAAAAGCCTTACCCGCGCCTTATAGCTTTTTTTTTCGGCCTCTGCTATCGCCTGTTCCAACTCCCCGTCAGAAATCTGCAGCCTTAAGACTCTCTTTTCTTTTGCCTTTATCTTCTGTTTTACCGGAAGCACAGTCTTTAAAGCCTGGTTCATGGTGGAACCGTACTGTTCCTTCATCCACCAGGCCAGGCTGATCAGCTGGGACTCTGCGGTCACGCTTCCTTCCACGATGCCGGCAATGTCTTTCATTTTATCGCCGTCGTATTCCGTGTGGTCCCTGATACCGACCACGTAGCCTTTTCTCTGCGAATTTCCCTTTCCGAATGGAATGCGGACCTGCATTCCTACGGTAATCTGATCCGCCAGCCCATCGGGGATTCTGTAATCAAAGGTTCTGTCCACCTTCTCGTGGGATATATCAATAATAATCTGGGCAAATCTCTCTCCCATCCTGTCCTCTTCCTGTCTTTCTTTCAATCGCGGGACTGATTGTCCCATCACGTAAAATTCCCGGCGCCGCTTAAAATCATGCACACGGACCGGGTTCTATTTTACACTTAAATGGTAATTCTTACAAGCCATTCTTACACGATAGCTTTTTCCATTGAGCAGCATGGAAGCATCATTCCGTTTTCTTCTACTACAAACACCCCTCTGCTCTTAAATCCATGAGAAACATAAAACTCTACAGCCCTTCTGTTTCCTGTAAGGACCTCTAAGACGCACTGTCTGTATCCCTGCTCTTTCATCAGCCGCTCTATCTCGCAGTACAGCCTGTGCCCGATGCCACATCCCACATAATCCGGGGACAGATAGATTGCATAGAGTTCCGCCGTATTTTTTCTTAAATACGTCCGCGCCTCTCCAAAAACAGCTGTTCCTACTATATGGCCGTCCTTTTCCACCGTCATACAGATATCCCCGCGTGAAAAACTGTCATTCAGTTTCCCTACCCAGTAATCATCCGGCATGGATTTTAAGTATACTTCTGTCATAAGTCCCCGGTAAGCCGCCCGATAACTCTCTGTAACCTGCCTGCTGATTTTTAAAAAGCTGTCCGGTCCCGGAAATACAAAACTCAGTTCATTTTCTTCTTTCTCCATAATATCACCACTTTTCCAACGGTAGTTCCATTTCGGCCGTCATGGGTATAAAACCGACCAAAACGTTCCTTAATCCTCAATCTCAGTGAAATGTCCCATTTCAAAATCATACTCCCACTGCGGCTCAGCAAAATGGTAATTCAGCAGTTCCACATACCTTCCGGCACACTCTGCAAAGAATCTCCAGTCCACCACCGGGGCCAGCCATGTAAGCGCCTGTTCAAACCAGATTTTTCGATAATCAAAGGGACAGCGGTGCGGCCATGCTGCTTCTTCCTCCTTCAGCCTGCCCAGCGCATAATCGTATGCCATTTTATCAACAATCCGGTTCAGGAAAAGATTCTGGGCCTCCTCCCGGTCCATTTCCAGAATGGAAAGGTACTTGTCTTCCCGGTCGCCGCAGTCGACGATAAAGTATCCGTAATCTCTGTGATAGCCACAGGCTTTTTCCCACAGCCTGCTTTGAAAAAAGGCAGATGTATCGCCCCCGCATCCGGACTGGTCACAGGACTGCTGAAGCTTTCTTAAGAACTCCTCCCATATTTTCTGTTCCTCCTCATCAGGTTTCCTGTGTTCCCCTCCCGA
>CAUEKH010000478.1 GCA_959018155.1 uncultured Hungatella sp. | reverse complement strand
CACTTTTTACATTATCAAGAATAGTTTCAAAAAAACTCACAGGCACACCTCCCTATTCTCTGATGTCCTTCGTTACCTCATCAATCAGTCTCGACATATTAACGCCGTATTCAATTGACTGGTCCAGAATGAATTTGATTTCCGGAGTATTCCGCAAATTTACCCTTCTGGCAAGTTCCCGGCGGATATAGCCTTCTGCGCTCTTAAGGCCTTCTATCGTCGCTTTGGCAGCCTCATCGTCGCCCAGGACGCTGATATATGCCTTACAGAATTTTAAGTCCGGAGTCACCTGAACGGAAACCACGGTTGTCATGGCGTGGATTCTCGGATCTTTAATCTCCGTCCTGATGATCTCACTCAATTCTCTCTGGACTTCCATATTGATTCTTGTATTCTTTATACTGTTTTTACGCATGTTATTCCTTTCGTCTTATCCACATACCGCCGCGCGGCGGGACGCGTCAGGAACATTTTCCTAACGCGGAACCTCAACCATGGCGAATGCTTCAATCAAGTCGTCCTCCTGGACATCGTTAAACTTCTCAAATACAAGACCACACTCGTAACCTGTTGCCACTTCCTTCACATCGTCCTTGAATCGCTTTAAGGATGCCAGCGGTCCCTCGAAAATCTGCTTGCCTTCCCGTGTAATCCGGACGCTGCAGCCTCTCTGGAATTTTCCGTCTAAGACGTAGGAACCGGCGATTGTGCCGACGCCGGAAGCCTTGAAGGTCTGGCGAACGATGGCGTGGCCGATAATCTGTTCCTCGAAGATCGGGTCAAGCATACCCTTCATGGCAGCTTCCACGTCCTCGATAGCCTGATAGATTACCCGGTAAAGTCTCATATCTACTTTTTCCCGCTCTGCAATTGACTTGGCCGTGGCATCCGGTCTTACGTTGAAACCGATGATGATGGCGTTGGATGCAGAAGCTAAGGATACGTCGGATTCGTTGATTGCGCCGACGCCGCCGTGGATCACCTTGACCACGACTTCTTCGTTGGAAAGCTTTAAGAGGCTCTGCTTTACAGCCTCCACGGAACCCTGAACATCTGCTTTTACGATGATCGGCAGTTCCTTGATGTTGCCGGCCTTAATCTGGCTGAATAAGTCGTCTAAGGACAGCTTCGCTTTCGTGTCTTCCAGTAATTTATTCTTACCCTCAGAGATAAATGTCTCTGCGAAATTTCTTGCCTCTTTTTCATTTTCCGTACCTACCAGAACTTCTCCGGCATTCGGTACATCGTTTAATCCAAGGATCTCTACAGGAGTGGAAGGACCTGCCTCTTTGACGCGGCGTCCCTTGTCATCCATCATGGCGCGGACTTTTCCGTAGCAGGAACCTGCGGCCACGGTATCTCCGACGTGAAGCATACCCTTCTGCACAAGCACGGTGGCAACCGGGCCTTTGCCCTTGTCGAGTTCTGCCTCGATGATTAAACCTCTGGCATTTCTGTTGGGGTTGGCCTTTAATTCCTTTACCTCCGCTGTCAGGAGGATCATCTCTAACAGTTCCGGAATTCCCTCCTTCGTGTGGGCTGATACCGGCACGAATACGGTACTTCCGCCCCAGTCCTCAGGGATCAGTTCATACTCGGATAACTCCTGTTTTACGCGGTCTATATTGGCGCTTGGCTTATCAATCTTATTAATGGCAACGATAATCTCAACGCCTGCCGCCTTGGCATGGTTGATGGCCTCTACCGTCTGAGGCATCACGCCATCGTCGGCAGCTACTACTAAAATAGCGATATCGGTGGACTGGGCGCCTCTCATACGCATGGCCGTAAATGCCTCATGGCCTGGTGTGTCGAGGAATGTGATCTTCTGTCCGTTGATCTCTACCATATAGGCGCCGATATGCTGGGTGATACCGCCTGCCTCTCTCGATGTCACATTCGTCTGGCGGATTGCGTCAAGTAAGGAGGTTTTACCATGGTCTACGTGGCCCATGACACAGACAACCGGCGGTCTTGCAACCATATCGCTCTCGTCTTCCTCATCCTCTTTTAAGAGTTCCTCGATGACGTCTACCTTGACTTCTTTTTCACAGAGGACATCGTATTCCATGGCGATCTCTTCTGCCTGATCGTAGTCGATCTCCTGATTCAGTGTGACAATCTTACCCTGTAAGAACAGCTTCTTTACAATCGCGGATGGCTGCAGCTTCATCTTCTCTGCCAGTTCCTTGATAGTCAGCACTTCCGGAAGGATAATGGTCTTGATCTCTTCTACCTTCGGCTCTTCATGTACCGGAGGAGTAAGCGGGGCTTTCAGCTTGCCGCCCTTGCCGAGAAGCTTCTTTCCGTCTTCGTCCTTCTCTCTCTTGTCGAATCTGTCGTTCTTGTAATTATTCTTATTGGCTCTGTTGCTCTGTGGCTTTGCCTGGATTGGCGTATCGAATGACTTTGCAGCGCCATCTCTTCCTGCGCCTGGTCTTCCTCCGCGGTTGTCGCGGTTGCCCTGGTAACCGCCCTGGCCCTGTGGTCTTCCGTCACGGTTGCCCTGATAGCCGCCCTGGCCCTGCGGTCTTCCGTCGCGGTTGCCCTGATAGCCCTGGCCCTGCGGTCTACTACCGTCGCGGTTGCCCTGATACCCCTGTCCCTGTGGTCTTCCATCACGGTTGTCCTGGTAGCCCTGCCCCCGCGGTCTTCCATCGCGGTTGCCCTGGTAGCCCTGGCCCTGCGGTCTTCCACCGCGGGTGCCCTCGTA
>CAUEKH010000477.1 GCA_959018155.1 uncultured Hungatella sp. | reverse complement strand
TAAGGCAATCCTGGAGATGTACGCGATTACGAAGGATGAGAAGTATTTAAATTTTGCGGATGGATTTATTGATTACCGGGTTCATGAGGACGGGACGATTGATGGCTATGATGTGGAAGAACTGAATATTGACAATATAAATGCGGGAAAGACTCTGTTTGAACTGTATGATTTGACGGGCAAGGAGAAGTACAGGAGGGCTATCGACCTGGTTTACAGCCAGATTGAGAAGATGCCGAGGACGAGGGAAGGAAATTTCTGGCATAAAAATATTTATCCGAACCAGGTCTGGCTTGACGGGCTCTATATGTGCCAGCCGTTCTATATGGAATATGAGACGCGGTTTAATGGGAAGAAGAATTACGATGACATCTATAACCAGTTTTTCAATGTGGTAGAAAAAATGCGGGATTCTGAGACGGGGCTTTATTATCACGCTTACGACAGTTCCAGGGAAATGTTCTGGTGTGATAAGGTGACGGGACTTTCCCAGAACTTCTGGCTGCGCGCCTTGGGGTGGTATTCTATGGCGCTTCTCGATACCATGGACAAGGCCGATTCTTCTGTAGTGAAACCGTATGAGAGGATGAAGGAGATTTTTAAGGACCTGATCGATTCTCTGCTTCGCTATCAGGATGAGAGCGGCATGTGGTATCAGGTGGTAAATTTAGGCGGAATGGACAGAAATTATCCGGAGACGAGCGGAAGCGCAATTCTTTCTTATGCGATTTTAAAAGGAGTTCGCCTCGGGTTCCTGCCGGAAGAATACATAGTATATGGAAAGAAAGCGTTTGAAGGGATCTGTGAGCGGTATCTTCATACGGAAGAGGGAAATATGAGTCTCGGCGGTATCTGCCTTGTGGCGGGACTCGGAGGAAATGGCCGTCGGTCCGGTACGTATGATTACTATATGTCCGAGCCGGTGGTAAAAGATGACGCGAAAGGCGTGGGCCCGTTTTTACTGGCGTATACGGAGATGCGGAGACTGGGAGAGAAAGAAAACGGCGGTTTTTCAAAGGGCGCTGGGACAGAGGAAGTCAACCAGAGCAGTGACGGCGCGGCAGAAATGAATGGTAAGCCGGGGAATATGGACAGGGGATCGCTTCTTCCGGCGTCTGTTGCCGTTTCTTATTTTAAGGCGATGGAGAGAGACGGCGAAGAGTTATACCGTGAGGCTGTTGACCGTGTGATGGAGCAGCTGGAGAGCGGGGAAGGCATGGAAACAAGTGCTATGCCGTTTTATGCCGCTTACGATACGAAATACAGGAAGAAAGAGCATTACGATGTGATTGTGGCTCTCTTTGAGGACACGCTGCAGAAAAATGGAAAATTCTCGGGACGGGAGATGGCGGACTTAATCGACACGTTGGAACAGATGGGCATGGAAATCTATGAGTATTACCGGGCGCTCTGTGACATGTTCCGGCAGCAGGTGAGAGAAAATGGAGAGGCTTCCTTAGCTGGAATGGAAGCGTGCGAGATGGCCTATGCCATTTTAAAAGGCTGCAATCTGGGCGTAATCCAGAGCGAGAAATATGCCCCTTGCGCGGTGGCTGTTTTTAAAGAACTGGAGAGCCAGGGAAGATGCAGCGATGTGGCGGGACAGAAGCTGAAATGCCAGTACGAGATTTTTAAGAAGATGTGAGGGAGCAGGAAATGGAATTAAAACTGATTTACAGTACCGCGCGGTCGGCTACTTTGGAAACCGTAGCAGATGCAATCTATGAATTCGAGACAGCAGGAGAAGTGTTTGTAAATGATGAGCCGGTGATGGAGACGAACCGCACCGTTTTTACCGTCTACGGTCTGAAGCCGGATACGGAGTACCACGTATGTTTAAGACGGGATGGCGAGGAAGCATCTGCAAACTTTCATACCGGGTATGAGTTTGTCACGATCAATGTGAAGGATATCGGGGCAAAGGGAGACGGAATCCAGGATGACACTTCCTTTATTCAGGCGGCGATTCTTGCCTGTCCGGGAGATGGCCGTGTGCTGATTCCGGAGGGAAATTACCGCATCACCAGCCTCTTTTTAAAGAGCCATATCAGGCTGGAACTGGCAAAAGGCGCCGTCCTGAAGGCGGATACGGATCGCTGGAAATACCCGAGATTTCCAGGTATGATTGAGAGTTATGATGAGACAACGGATTATAATTTAGGTACATGGGAGGGTAATCCGCTTCCCATGTTTGCCGGAATTATCACTGGAATTGATGTGGAAGATGTGGTAATCTATGGAGAGGGGATGCTCGACGGCCAGGCTTCCTTTGAGAACTGGTGGGATAACGTGCGGGTTATGCGCGGGGCATACCGTCCAAGGATGGTATTTTTGGAGAGATGCCGCGATATCACACTTCAGGGAATCCACTTAAAGAACAGCCCTACCTGGGTTCTCCATCCGTATTTCAGCAGAGAACTTCGGTTCCTGGATTTGGACATTAAGAATCCGGCCGATTCTCCCAACACAGACGGACTGGATCCGGAATCGTGTAAGGACGTGGAAATCATCGGAGTCCATTTTTCTCTGGGAGACGACTGTATTGCCATCAAGTCCGGAAAGATTTATATGGGGCGGAAGTATCGGACGCCTTCGGAAAATATCACAATCCGCCGCTGCTTAATGGAGGATGGCCATGGCGCTGTCACCGTCGGCAGTGAGGTGGGCGCAGGCGTAAGAAACGTCCGGGTGGAAAACTGCTTATTCCGCCATACCGATCGGGGGCTTC
>CAUEKH010000476.1 GCA_959018155.1 uncultured Hungatella sp. | reverse complement strand
AAAAATTATCCGGTGTTTACAAACACTATCTGATTAATGAAAAATCCCGATTGTTCCGGGGATTTGATTCAGAGTTTTATGCACCCCATTCCAGAAATACGACGGTCCGCGCAGAGGATATCGAGAAGATACCGGATTTGAAGATAATGGCGGCTTCCGATGAGGCCGGCGTTTATGTGGTGGGTAACCAGAGCGGGTCCCAGTTTTTTGTCATGGGTCATTCGGAATACGATATTGATACCCTGGCGAAGGAGTATTTCAGAGATGTGGACAAGGGGCTGAATCCGGAAGTACCGGTAAATTACTTTGAAGATGATGATCCGAAGAAACAGCCGACGATGCGGTGGCGTGCCCATGGTACCTGGATTTATTCAAATTGGCTGAATTACTTTGTGTATCAGACCACACCATATATTTTAAATGAAGATGTTGTTACTTTTACAGATGAGGACTAAACTATGGAAGGTAAAGACTATGACGGACTGACTGGCGCAGAGGTGAAAGCGCGCATCGACAAAGGTCAGGTAAACACATCCGATAGTCATATTTCAAAAACAACGGCCGAAATTGTTCGTTGTCATACGCTCACATATTTTAACTTTCTGAACCTGTTTCTCGGAGTGCTTGTCATTATTTCGGGTCAGTTTAAAAATCTGACTTTTCTTGGAGTTATTATCTGTAACTCGGTGATCGGCATTTTTCAGGAGCTGAAGGTTAAAAAATTGATCGATAATCTGGCGGTTATCACAGCCAGCAAGGCGAGAGTCTGCCGGGACGGAAGGTTTAAAGATATTCCGATTGAAGAGCTGGTCATGGATGATCTTGTTTCCGTAGAAAATGGCAATCAGATTGGTGCGGACTGCGTTGTACTGGATTCGGAGGGCATCGAAGTAAATGAATCGATGATCACCGGTGAGTCCCGGCCAGTGCGTAAGCTGCCGGGGGACACGCTGTGGTCGGGAAGTTTTATGGTGGCCGGAAGCGGCAGGGCGAAAGTTATTCACGTAGGAAAGGATAATTACGCCACACAGCTGGCCAGCCAGGCCAAGCAGAAGAAGCGGGCATCCTCTGAGATGCAGGATTCAATTAAGCGGATCATTAAGGTGACCGGCACGATTCTTGTACCTGTGGGTATCTTGTTATTCATATCTCAGTGGGGCGCCGAGGAAATTACTTTTTCGGATGCCCTTGTCAACACGGTAGCTGGAGTTATCGGCATGATTCCGGAAGGACTGGTACTGTTAACAAGCATTTCCTTTATTCTTGGTGTTGGACGTTTGGCGGGAAAACAGGCCCTTGTTCAGGAAATGGAAGCCATCGAAGCTCTGGCCCGGGTGAATGTTCTCTGCCTGGATAAGACAGGAACAATCACGACGGGGGCTTTAGAAGTTGTCGAATTAATCCCATTTGGGGAGAATGTGGCCCGAATGCGGGATGTCATGAATGAGATTGCCTTTGCTTTTGACGATGTCAATGCAACTCAGGACGCATTGATGGCCTACTTTGAGAAAACATCGAAATGGAAAATCAAATCAAAGATTCCATTTTCATCGGACCGGAAATATCGGGCAATTGCTTTTGAAGAAGAGGGCAATTATGTCCTTGGTGTGCCGGAATTTCTTGTTAAAGATAATAAAGAGCTGAATGAGAAGGTGGATGCCTGTTCCAGGGACGGTATGCGTGTCCTTCTGCTGGGAAAATGTTCTGGTATAAATATGACAGATATGTCGGTCAGCGGTGTCGAGCCGTCGGGGCTGATTGTTATCTCTGATTGTATCCGTCCAGAGGCAAGGGGAACCTTTGAATATTTTGCCAGCCAGAATGTGGATATCAAGGTAATTTCCGGAGATAACCCGGTGACAGTTTCAAATATAGCGGTGAAGGCCGGTCTTGAGGGCGGTGAGCGGTATATCGATGCCAATACATTACCGGAGGATTTTGAAGAGCTTCGTGAGGTTGTTCCGAATTACACTGTATATGGCCGGGTGCGTCCGGAGCAGAAACAGCGGATCGTCAAGGCCTATCAGGCCAATGGCAGTGTGGTCGGCATGGTTGGTGATGGTGTCAACGACGTACTGGCATTGAAGGATGCCAACTGCGGTATTGCCATGGCAGCCGGAAGCGATGCGGCGAAACAGGTAGCCCATATCGTGCTGATGGATTCAAACTTTGCCAGTATGAAATCGATTGTTCGTGAAGGCCGGATGATCATATCGAATATAGAGCGTGTCAGCGCCCTTTATCTGACAAAAACAATTTATTCGGTATTGCTGAGTATTATTTTTATCATTCTTGGGCGTACCTATCCCTTTGTACCGATTCATCTGAGTATTATCAGTACGACGGCTATCGGTATTCCAAGTTTTATTTTGACGCTGGAACAGACAGAGACGGTGACAAGCAATGGCTTTATGCGTAATGTTCTTCGGATATCTCTGCCAAGCGCCCTGACTATGGTCATTATGATGTTGATCAATCAGGTGGTGGCCGGTTTCTTTGGGTTTGATTCATTGATGCTTTCGACCTATAATCTGATTTTGGCAGGATGTATCAGTCAGATGGTCGTGTGGGAAGTCTGCCGGCCGATGAATACACGACGGCGTGTTTTATGTATCGCCGTAGGTGTTATCTTTGTGGCGGCAATCTTCTTTTTACCGGGATTTTTCAACATTACTCATATACTCAACTGGCGCTTGATTTTTATTATCCCGCTGATGATTCTTACCGGATG
>CAUEKH010000475.1 GCA_959018155.1 uncultured Hungatella sp. | reverse complement strand
CCGTGGTCTACGGAAAATCGTGCCAGTAATGTGATGGCATTGATCCCTTTTTCCGGGGAAGCGGCGTGGGAGGCAGCGCCCTGGGAAGTCAGAGTGACGGGAGAGCCAACGAGGCGGAGTCTGGCACCTGATGGTACTGAATTTTTGCCTTCTCCTCCTTCAAAGATTTCGATATTGTGGCTGACCGGCGCTTCTAACGTTACGGTAAACCGCCCTTTCTCTCCATGACAGACAGGGAAGGCGGCATCCGGTACAAGGGAAAAGTCAGGGGCTGTATGGTGGGATAAATAGTATTCGATATCCAGCATTCCATTCTCCTCATCACAGCCATAAAACTGTCTTACGGTATGGTTTAAGGTGATCCCGTTTTCTTTTAAATAACGAAGGGCATAGAGAGCGGAAACGGCAGGCCCCTTATTGTCGGCACTGCCACGGCCGTAGATCCAGCCGTCTTTTATAATCGGCTCATAGGGAGAGGTTACTTCCCAGCCGTTTCCTTCCGGAACTACATCGAGATGGGAGAAAATACCGAGTTCCCGGCTGGTTTTTCCGGGGAGAAGGGCACTGGCGCAGCGCCCTTCATGATTTTCTGTTTTTAATCCATAATTTTTTGCCAGTTCAAGTGCTGTCTCTAATACATTTTTACAGCCGTCACCAAAAGGGGCATCCGATGTGGAATCAGAATTTGCGCTGTCGTGGGAACTGACACTTCTGACAGAGACGAGGGTACAGATGTCCTGTATCAGCTGCTCTCTGTTTTTCTCAATCCATTGGCTGATTTCCATTTGTCAGTTCCTCCACAGCTTCCATGACCCAGCGGATAGTTTCATAAGAAATTTCGGTGGGAAGGGTACAGTCAGAGCCAAGTATGAAACGTTTCCCTTTCATCTCATTTAAAATCAGCTTTGTCTGTTCAAAGATTTCATCTTTCGTTCCATTGACAAGAACCCCTGTCCGATCCGGAAATCCCCCGAGAAGGATGCTTTCCGGAAAATATTTTTCTCCATCTGTCAGACTCAGACCATTTGTGTGGATTCCCCAGTTCACAATTGTAGGTTTCAGTGTCGTATACCGGTTGAAGTCAATGCCGCTTTTACAGATATGTAGGACATCGAATTCTGTCCGGGATTTAATGTGGCTGTAGAGTTTCTGCTCATATGGGAGGACAAATTCTGCATACTCCTCATCTGTAAAATAGCGCTTTTCCCCGCCAAGAGCCGCATAGAAGATTCCGTCAGCGCCTGCTTCTAAGGAACAGTCGGAAAATTCCATCAAAGTTTCCATAATATTTTCCATTACCTGTTTCATTTCACGCGGTTTCTCACGGCAGAAGAGAGCGAGACAGTAGCCCATGCTGGTAAAATTACCGGCAAATCCGGTTTCATGGAATGCGGAAGCCAACAGACCATGAATTGTGGCAAGAATCGGGTAATCTGCACCAGCAGCTTCTTTAACCTTTTTGATGATGTCCATTTGGTCTTTCATGACAGTATCGTGGCGGGTAAATCCACGGAACTGATGGAGGTCCCTGGTGCTGCGTATTTTGGCTTCCCCGTCATAGAGAATGTTCTCATTCATTACTTTTAATATATCAGTCTCTGTTTCATGAATAAAGTTGAGATGGGCTTTCACCGCGGCATCGCCGTGTTTCGCTTCCTCCGGAAAATGGATCCAGAAGCCTGCAGGGCATCTGTCTACCGGTTCTCCATGAATCAGACGTTCAATCCGTTCACGCTTTGTCATAAGTACCTTCCTTTCTCAGCCATTCGCTGTATGCCATCATACACATGGATACCCCGTGGGCATTGTCATCTTTGACAGCCTCACTTAAGTAGTATTCGGGACTTCCATCCCGTTCATCTTTCGGTCCCAGGCCGGCGCTGGCGCACGTTCCTGTTAAATGGATGGATCCATCCTGAAGTGATGTTTTTGTTATTTCGAGAGCCGCAAGAATTCTGGCCCCCTTTTCCTGGTAGATTTCTCTGTCCAGAATTCCGAGGCGGCAGCCCTTTAAGATGGCGTACGATACCATGGCAGATCCTGATGTTTCTAGATAATTTCCTTCTAAATCACTTCGGTCGATCAGTTGATAGAAAAGGCCGCTGTCCGGATCCTGGTAATTGAGAAGACCGTCAATGGCTTCTTTTAGCAGAGAACCAAGAACGACGTGGGCTTCAAACTGGTCGGATATCTCATAGCAGTCACAGAGAGCCAGCAGATACCAGCCCATGGAACGGAGCCAGAAAGAGGGGGAGAGTCCCGTTTCTTTATCTGCCCAGATCATTTCTTTCTTTTCATCGTATGCGTGGTAGTAGAGTTTCTTTTTCTCATCATAGAGGTGGCGGCGGACATTTTTAAACTGCCTTATGGAGTCTTCATAATTTTTCTTATGGTTGAAGCGCTTCTCATATTCCATATAAAATGGCTGTACCATATAAAGGCCATCCAGCCAAACCTGATAAGGATAGATTTGCTTGTGCCAGAAGTTTCCTTCTGAGGTCCGGGGCTGGTTATCGAGTGCCTGGCGGATTGTGCGGATACCTTTTAAGTATTTTTCTTCTTTTGTGTAGTCATAGAGAAAATAAAGAAGTCTTCCGCTGGCCATTAAATCTACATTATGTTCATTTGGGTCGAATCCGATAATGGTTCCATCTTCATCTACGTAGCGGTTTCCAAAATGAAGGATGGATTCAAGATAAATGGAGCGGTGAGTTACCTCATATAAATACTGCGCGCCTAAA
>CAUEKH010000474.1 GCA_959018155.1 uncultured Hungatella sp. | reverse complement strand
CGATTCATCCTCCCTGATTTCCACATTCCCCCAGCGCACCTCCAAATCCAGTTTTCTGGCATATTCGGCGGAAAACTGTTTTCCCTTCCCATCCGGTATCACAGCCGGACTGTAATTATAGCGGTAGCTGTCGTAGTCATGAAAATCATCGTCATCATCCCATTCCTGATGGATTTCACCGAGTGTGTCATCTAAATCGCCCATGGCATCGTCAATACTGTCCTGAACTTCCTTCCGTAACTCCTGCCTGCTCCTTTTTGAGAGCCACTCGTGGGAATCCTCGTGATAGAGAGGCACATCATCAAACCTGGCTCCCATGGCATAAGCAACCGTGGCAATCCCGCCGCCGGCCAGCACACAGACGCCGCCGGCAATCAGGCAGATCTTCGTGAATTTTTTCATAAATGCTCCCTCCTTCTGTTAATCAGGCCGCTCAGTGCATCCACCACTGTCCGCAACAAAAATGGCAGAAACTTACCGTAAAATACACCGCAGAGCGCCAGGCACAGGATTCCGAGTCCCAGACAGACAATGGCAAGCCCTGTCATCAGAATTCCCGTCATTGGCTGGACTACCATACAGATAATTCCGCCGATCAGCAGCCCGAGTCCGCCCAGAAACAGCGCGACCGTAACCGCCCCGAGAAAAACGACTATCCCCAGCAGCAGTCCCAGTACGCCGCCCAGAAGACCAACCAGCCCGCCGCCAATCCCAAAAATCATCGGGGAGGCAACGATAATCAGAAGAATCCATAAAACAATCTTTACCGTGCGGTTCGTCCGCGGGGTTCCTTCCCTGCTCTGGCGTCGACCTCCTGTACCTTCTCCCTGCGTGTCATCCACCGTCTCCGGCAAATCGTACCGCTTCGCCATCTGGTAATTCGGATCTCTGAAACGCTCATCTTCATATCCGCGCTCTGTAAATTCTCCTCCGCCTTCCAGATTCCCGGCCAGGTCGGCTCTTATGATTGCCGCTGTCCGCTCAGGACTTCCCAGTTCCCGGATCACGGCCTCCTCATTCTCCGGCCCGGCCTCCTCAAAATAATCTTCATAATAGCCGATCGCGTCGGCTTTTTCTTCATCGGGAATATCTGACAGCAGATACTCCAGCTCTCTCATAAACTCATCCCTGCTCATACGTGTGCCTCCTCAAAGATGCGGGTTATCTTCCGGGAGTAGCCTTCCCACTCTCCTTTATATAAGTTCAGCTGAACTCTTCCTTTTTCCGTAATCCTGTAATAGCGGCGGTTTCTTCCGTCAATCGCCAAATCGTAAACCTCCAGGCACTCCTCCTTCTGAAGCCTGCGAAGTACCGGATAAAGGGTTGACTCTGATATATCAATGACCGCCCTCACATCCTGTGTAATCTTATATCCGTACGTTCCCTCCTGCTCTTTTGACACAACCGCAAGTACAATCGCGTCGAGCAGTGCCGCACCTGTATTAAAAACCATACGCCCACTCCTGTCCTCTCTGATACGCCGAAAGTTCCGGCTCCGCTTCCCCTTCCATGATTCACAGCTTGACAAGCCCTCACCGGCCGTCCACTGCTGACAGTAAACTAACGAATCTTACCGCCGCTGCCCGTCAGCCGGCGCCTGCGGAATAATCACCGCGGCAATAATGTAGATAACGATGCTCCCTGTAACAAGTGAAAATCCCATAAAGGAGTGAAACAGATGACGCCACGGCTGCAAAAGCATGAGAAGAGCCCAAATCAGCCTTATGATAACCGGGTCCACATTAAAATACTCCCCGATGCCTCCGCATACACCGCATAATACTTTATTCTTTACAGATCGATATAACCGTCTCGATTCCATACTGTGCCGCCCTCTTTCTTCTTAATGTATAATATTATTTGTTGTTGTATATTATATCTTGTATAGCATAGTTATATTATATAGCGTATAATATTGTTTGTCAACTACATATAAATATTTTTTTAACATCTTTTGAAGTTCCGTATGCCTGGCCAGGGGGATATCCGGATTTCCTTGAAGGGAACAGACTGGTATGATATGATAAAAAAGAACATTTGTTTCTGATGGATATTTATTTTGACAGATAAATCCAGAGCCGCAAGGGTACAGAAAGGTGGATATAAGAATGAAGCAAAAGAGAACGAAATCTCAGAGACATCCCTGTAACTGCTGTGGCTGTTACACTCTGGTCGGGACAAAGGAGGATATTGCCTGGGACATCTGTCCGGTATGTTTCTGGGAAAATGACGTTTCAGGAGAAAACCCGGAAGCATACAGCGGCGCCAATCACATGACACTGGCTGAGGGACGCGCCAATTACCGTCTCTGTGGCGCATGTGATCCAGCCATGGTGTCTCATGTGCGGGCGCCGCACTCCCTGGAACTGCCTGAAAATAACAGGGAGAAACCGTGAAGCTTCCTGAGTCTTTTCTGCCGTCCGCAGCGGTCAGATATCCGCCGCAGACGGCGGGTATCTGACTCCCCCGTCACAAATACCAGCCTGCGACCGCCTTCTTAAAATAGTCCACAAATCCGGCCTTCTTCACGTTCCCGGCGGTCACTACGGGCACCTCCCCCAAAGCTTTGCCATTTAAAGAGTATTTGAGGGAACCGGCGTTCTGGCCTTCTTCCACCGGCGCTTCGATGGCTTCCACAAGGGCCAGTTCTTTTTCAATCGCGGTCAAATCTTCCCCGTTTAAGCTTAAATACGAGAAGGAACCATCGTACCGAAGCGGTACGGTATCTTCCACACCGCCTGTCACCGGCAGTTCCGGCAGGGGAAGCATTTC
>CAUEKH010000473.1 GCA_959018155.1 uncultured Hungatella sp. | reverse complement strand
CACAACTCCGGGCCTTAAATACAGTCCCATCGCCTGTCCAATCCCCGTCTGCGGGTAAGTTAAATACGTATTCTGTGCCACTGTGGAATCTCCCGCCCAGAAAATCCTTGTCTCCATCTCTTCTGCCTCCTGTTTCTGTCTGTTTTTCATCTGTTTTATTAAAAAATGTTCCTGAATCTCAAATATCGCAGATGGATCCCACCCCTTTACCCTGCCGGAACGTAGGAAACCGGCAAAGCACAGCAGCGGAATTCACCTGCGATATTTTATTTTTATTCTTTTACAGCTCCGATATTTACGCCCTGTACAAAATACTTCTGACAGAACGGATAGATAATCATAAACGGAATAATTGCCACCATAACCGCCGCGTTGCGGACTGTATTCTCAGTTGCGGATCCAACCGCAGACGGCAAGTCGCTGCCCATGATGATGCTTCGAAGCTTCATCTGGAAATTATACAGATCCGAGTTGGTAATGTAAAGTTTGTAATTGGTGTAATCGTTCCAGTAGGAAACCGCGTACATCAGGCCGATAGAAGTAAGGGCTGCCTTCGACAGCGGAAGGACTATTTTAATAAAAATACCCATAGGCGTACAGCCGTCGATTTCCGCAGCCTCGAAAAGGCTGTGCGGGATTCCCTCAAAGAAGTTTCTCATCAGGACCAGGTTGTAAATATTGATAGCCGGCATCAGAACAACGGCGCCCAGCGTATTGGTCAGATGGAGGTTCTTCATCAGTAAGTAGGTCGGAATCATACCGCCTTCAAATATCATGGTGAACAGTAAAAGTCCGGCAAAGAAGTTGCGCCCTGGCATATCCCACTGAATCAGCACGTAAGCGCCGAGAGTCGCCAGCAGCAGTCCCAAAAGTGTACCGATTACCGTGGTAAGGCACGAAATCAGGAACGGACGGTATAACGTCGGGTTGGTGAAAACGGAGATATAGCCGTCAAGTCCCGGTTTTTTCGGCCACAGCTTCATACCGTACGCAGTATGTAAATCGATGGAATCCACAAATACCTTCCAGATAGGAACCATGATTAAAAAGCATATGATGACAAAAAATACAACGAGAAATATACTGAATCCACTGATTTTTTTCTTTTTATGCATAACCGCGCCTCCTTAAACAATCCCGCGCCCGCGGATTTTTTTGCTCACCTGGTTACATATCAGTACAAGGACACAGCCAACCAGTGATTTCGCAAGACCAACCGCAGTGGAGTAGCCGTAATCGGGAAGTGCACCCGAGTTGAACGTCTGGGTGTAAATGTAGGTCTGCAGTACGTCGGACTGACGGATAACCGCGTCATTCTGCAATACGAATACAGACTCGAACAAGTTCATAACCTTGGCCAGGTTCAGAATCAGAACCGTGATAATCGTGTTGGACAGGGCCGGAATTGTTAAGAATCTGATCTTCTGCCATCTGCCTGCGCCGTCCATTTCAGCCGCCTCGTAAAGTTCCGGGCTGATTCCTGATAAGGTGGCCATGAACAGAATCGTTCCCCAGCCGGTGTCCTTCCAGACATTAATCATGTAGAAAACAGGAGTCCACCATTTCTTGTCACCGAGGAAATAGATTTCATTTCCTTTTTCAATCAGGCCAAAGCTTGTCAGAACGGAGTTGACAAGACCGCTCTGGGTCGGGGAAAGAATCAGGGCGAATACAGAAGCCGTAACAACCCATGACATAAAGTGGGGCAGATAAATGACAGTCTGTGCCACCTTCTTAAACCGAAGCCTGACCACCTCGTTTAACAAAATAGAAATAAATACGGCCATACCCGTATTCAGAAGCAGCTTTACAACGCTCAGCTTTAAGGTGTTGGCAAATGCCTGCCAGAAGCCGGGCATGGAAAACATCTTCTGGAAATTGCGGAAGCCTACAAATAACGGTTCTTTAATTCCCTTGTACTCATAAAACGCGTACCTGATTCCCGCCATGGGAACGTAGTAGAATACGATTGTAAAAATAAGGACCGGAAGCAGCATTAAGTAAAACCAGCGGTAATTATAGATTCTTACCTTGAGAGGTTTCCCGGTCATGCGGGTTACGGGCACGGTTGCTCCCGATGTTTTTTTTCGGCTCATATACTCAATCCTTTCTGAATGATTCCCCCAAATCGCGCTGGAGGGCCACATAATTTGCGGTGATGGCACAGAATTTTCTGTATCATCACCGCAGGTCATTCTAACGCTTACTCTTTACTTCTTACTTCGCATTTAAGGAATCTACGATTGCCTGTGACCACTCAGCGCCATGCTCTTTCTCAAATCTTGCATAACCTTCTTCTACAGACAGTCCCTGTACGACACAGTCGGCAACGATAGAGTTCTTTAAGGTTGTCAAATCGCCGTTGTACTGGCTCATAACATCTGTTGTTACAGGAAGAGGTGCGATTCTGGAATTTGCATTGAACAGAGCCTGGGAAGTCTTAGCCTCCTCAGCAGTCTGGCCAGCGCCTGGATCCTCACCGATAAATCCGCCACATGCCAGAAGCGGGTCCATGTTCATCTTTGTAAACTGTGTTCCAGGAAGTTCTCTGTTTTCAAGCATATGGAACTGGCCTTCTTCATATGTATTGCCACATACGGTCTCGGCCTTTGTTGACCAGTGGGTTCCTTCTACGCCGTAGCACCATAAAGTCTCTACATCGCCGCCATCAAGGATGTTCTCGATGAAATATTTGAATACGCCTTCCGGATTCTTGCAGGCTGCAGTGATTGCGTAAACAGGTGCATTTCTCTCAAAATATGTACCAACCTCAGC
>CAUEKH010000472.1 GCA_959018155.1 uncultured Hungatella sp. | reverse complement strand
GCAGATGTCAGAGTTAATTACTCTCTAACAACTACACTTTTATGGTACTAAAATATAAGTCTGTAGCGGCTTATCGGCGTTTTTTAGATTAGGGGGTGTCAAACTCCCGGAAAATCTCTTTTTATCAGTCGGCAGATGTGGTAAAATAAATGGAGTATTAGTAAATCCAGGAGGGTTATACCATGAAGAGATTATTGATTGTAGTTGACATGCAGAAGGACTTTATTGATGGCGCGCTTGGCACCGCAGAAGCACAGGCTGTCGTTGGAAATGTAAAGAAGAAGATTGAGGAGTACCAGGCGGCCGGGGACGAGGTGATCTTCACCCTGGACACCCACGATGAGGACTATTTGGAGACGCAGGAGGGAAAGAATCTGCCGGTTCCCCATTGTATCCGCGGAACAGACGGATGGGAACTGGATGCCAGCTTAAAAGAGTTCCAGGGAAAACGGTTTGAGAAGAATACATTTGGCAGCAAACAGCTTGCTGAGTTTCTTGCGGAATGCGATTATGAGTCCATTGAACTGGTGGGGCTCTGCACCGATATCTGTGTTATTTCCAACGCCCTGTTAATCAAGGCGATGACACCGGAGACGCCAATTTCGGTGGACGCCTCCTGCTGCGCCGGGGTGACGCCAGAGAGCCATCAGAATGCGTTAAATGCCATGAAGATGTGCCATATCGCGATTTATAACAGCTAACAGCTGTTTTCAGAGTGAGGGTATTGCAAAGTCAGGAGGGCTGTATCTTTTGAAAGCTTTCTTTGCAATATCCTCACAGTTTCTGTCTTCAGTCACAGAATCCCGCCGGCCCGGAAGCCTCCACGGCGACACTGCCGCTTCGGGCGACAGTGAAGCGGTTGGGAAAATGATCTGCCATCAGACGGATCAGGGCGTCATTTTTCGTTTCCATGTGGACGCTTTCCAGCAAAACGGTATCAGAGGTATAGTCTGTGATGCGCAGGCCATATACGCCGGCAATGCGAAACAGCTCTTCGACGTCGGGACTGCTTAAGTGGTGAACCTTTATAAACATCAGCTCTTTTCTGTGGACAGGGATGTCGGTGCAGTCCACAACCCGGATTACTTCCACACTCCGGCCCAGCTGCTTTTTTACCTGCTCAAAAGTCCGGTCGTCGCTTGTCAGACTGATCGTCATCCTGGAGATGGTATCATCCTCGGTGGGACCGACGGTTAGGCTGTTTAAGTTATAGGCCTTTGCTGAGAAGAGCCCGGTAATCCGGGCGAGGACCCCCACTTCATTTTCTACATAGAGACAAATCCATCTTTTTTTCATAAGTCTGATTCCTCCTCTAAAATCATTTCATTCAAAGGGCTTCCGGGCGGAACGATCGGCAGCACATTCTCTTTCCAGCCAATCAGAAATTCAATAACGGTCGGCGTCCTGCGATTGGACTTTGCGTGGACGAGGGCAGGTTCGACTTCCCCGGGGGTTGTCACGCGGATGGCTTCTGCGCCATAGCTTTCTGCCAGACGGAGAAAATCGGGAGTGTAAGGTGGACATGCAGGCCCCGGGCCAAAGCATAATTTCGGGCAGGAGGGCCGGCAGCGCATACAGGTGGAGGAATAGCGGCGGCCGAAAAACTGCTCCTGCCACTGGCGTACATTCCCAAGGTATCCGTTGTTGAAAATACAGACGGTGACAGGCAGTTCTTCTGTCACAGCGGTGGCAAGTTCCTGGAGATTCATCTGGAAACCGCCATCGCCGGTAATGACGAGAACGTCCCTGGCAGGGCAGCCGATTTTTGCGCCGATGGCGGCAGGAAGGCCGTACCCCATGGTGCCAAGGCCGCCTGAGGTTAAGAGCTGCTTCTTTTCGCCAAGTTCCAGAAACTGTGTGGCCCAAAGCTGATTCTGGCCAACATCTGCTGCGATGATGACGTCCTGAAAGACCCGGTTGATTGTCCGGATGATTAACTCCGGAGATAAATCGGTACGGCTTAAAGCCAGCGGATGGGCCGCTTTCCAGCCATGGATCTGTTCTCTCCATTCCCTGACCGGGAGCGGGGTACATTTTTCCAGAAATGCGGTGATTGCGATCCTGGCATCTGCAACAATCGGAATATCGACAGCAATATTTCTGGAAATAGAAGCGGAATCGATATCGACATGAATGATAGCCGCCTGCTTTGCAAATGTCCCGGTCTTACCAGTAATCCTGTCATTGAAACGGGTGCCGATCGAAAACAGAACGTCGCATTCACTGACTGCACAGTTAGCGGCAAAGCTTCCATGGATCCCCAGATTGCCGATATAGAGCTCATGGCTGGCAGGGAGAGCACCTTTTCCCATGATGGTTGTAACGACCGGAATTCCTGTTTTTTCTGCAAGTTCTGTCATAAGCGGGCCCGCATGGGCGATATTTACGCCTCCGCCTGCCAGGAAGAGTGGGCGTTTTGCCTGGTTCAGCAGTTCAACCGCCTTTTTCACCTGACCCATATGGATGGAGGTGCATGGATGGTAACCGCGGACTGAAACTTCTTCCGGATAAATACTGCTGCCGGTTTCTTTCTGAATATCCTTTGGAATATCTACGACCACCACGCCCGGCCTGCCGCTTCTGGCGATATAGAATGCCTTTTTTATGATATCCCCTAACTGGTCACGGCTTCGGCAGGTAACTGCATACTTACAGATACTGCGCGTAATTCCAACGATGTCGACTTCCTGAAATGCGTCATTTCCAATCAGTCCTGTGGGTACCTGGCCGGTAAAGCAGACGAGGGGGACGCTGTCATAATTGGCGGTGGCAATGCCTGTGACGAGGTTTGTGGCCCCC
>CAUEKH010000471.1 GCA_959018155.1 uncultured Hungatella sp. | reverse complement strand
ACCACCGCCTTTAGACGCCGGTTGACCTTTTCCAGAAAATATGCCACATAGAGAGCCTTGTAGGCAATCTCTTCATCCCGGATTGGTATGCCCTTGTATTTGAACATGATCGGGACTAAGAGAATCGCGATTTCATAGGCGTAGGGGTACTGGGTTTTGATATCCTGCAAAATCGGATTGTCGATCCGGTATCCCGTATCAATCCGCCTGATTAAGTACTCTAAATGGAGCGCCATGTTGTCAAATAAGGAGTCCGACTGGTGTAAGTCGAAGCTGTACTTATTCATCACTTCCTGGCAGAACTCCTTTAATATCACGCCGCTCAAAGCGCTGGCCCTGCTATTTTCCGGCCCGTTTACGAGCCGGACGGAGTAGAGGAAAATTTTTAACAGCGCCTCGTCGTTCTCCGACAGTTCCACATTCTGCGCTTTTAAGTGGAACAGAAGGCTTGTTAAGACCTCCACCACGAATTCATCCGCCCTGATTTCCTTCAGTTCGCAGCCCTGCTCTTTTCTCAGCAGCGTGGCGTAGATAGAGTTGGAGACGAGATAGAGGCTGGCGTCGGACACCTGGATTTCGTGGGCGCGGAAATAATTCTTTACCGCATTTACAAATTCTCTGTAATCCCCTGTCGAAAATCGTTCCGGAAAGAGCAGTTCCATATAGCTGCAGCCGCCGTCCGGGTGAGTCTGTTCTTCATATTTTATCATGTTGAAAATTGCCAGCCGGACCTTATCTTCCTCTTCGACCACCCGCACGGTGCTTCCTTCCAGAAATACCACCGGGGTGTCCATCCGGTCCTCTAAAAGCTTTTTAAGCTTTAAAACCTCTTCCCGCAGGGCCGTCTGGGAGAGGTAGAGTTCTTCCTCCAAATCGTAGAGGTTGACACTCCCCTCTTCCAGGATATGACCCAGGATTGCACAGCTGCGGTTATGGGGGGCGATCACATTTTTCCCGTCATCGCCTTCCCCGATGATTGCCCTGAAGCCATCCATCTCGTCTTCTGTGATGTAGTAACCGTTTCTTTTTGATGCTTTGACAGACAGTGCGCCATTTAAGGCGGAATTAATTGAGAGGATGTCGTTGCGTATGGTTCTGGAAGACACCCCTAAATATCTGGCCAGCTTCTCGCCTGTGATTCCTGATACATTATTTATAATATACTCAATAATCTTTATCTGCCTTTTCGTATACATACTGCCCCGCCTGCTTTTAACAATGTCTGAGTTAGGACACTGCTGCCTAGTTTGCGCTGTTTTCAGCTTCTTTCTTCAGTTCATCTTTCTCCATCATCTTAAAGAATGGGTAGTAAATGACTGCCATAATGATAAGTGATACGAATACCAGCACTACGCTCTTCCAGTCGTACGTCGTTAAGAATGCGCCGACTCCCGGAGGAAGGAATCCTGGAGGTGCTGCCACCGGCATACCGACTAATCCCGTGGTCATACACACGTAGGTCAGTACTGTGATGAGCAGCGGTCCGAACACGAACGGAATGAACATGTACGGATTCAGTAAAATCGGAAGGCCGAAAATAACCGGCTCGTTGATTCCGAAGATCGACGGAACGAGGGAAGCCACACCGATGGATTTAAATGATTTTGCTTTTGATTTCATCATAAACAATACGAGGGCCAGCGTAAGTCCTGAACCGGTTACCTGAAGGAAATTGTAGTAAAGTCCATAGGTAAATACGTGGGTTACAGGTGCGCCTGCTGCGTAATTTGTCATGTTCTCAGCCTGGTAGGCAATGGCGAAGGCCGCCCATACCGCTGAGGTGATGGATGGGCCGTGAAGGCCGAAGAACCATAAAAACTGGGTTAAGAAAATGACAATCAGCAGGGCCGGAAGGGTATCCATGGTGTTGATGGCCGGCGCTAACAGTTTCATGACAGCTGCCGGGAATACCATGCCGGATATGGCGATGGAAATATTGGCAATTGCGACTGCCACGATAACATTGACAACGAGAGGAATCAGGGAGGCAAAGCTCTCTCCTACCATTGGCGGTACTGATGACGGAAGCTTGATGACCGCGTTCCGCTTGATTAAGAATCTGGTGATTTCCACGCTCAGGATACCGGATATGATACTGGTGAACAGACCCGATGCCCCGAGGAATTCGATGCTGATTCCGCCTTCGATGGTGGAACCGGTCAGAATTAAATGAACGATGATCGCTGTGATACCGCTCTGGGTATTATGGATTCCGTAACGTTTTGCCAGGGCTACGGCGATGAAGAATGCCGCGTAGATGGACAGCATGTCGTTGGTGAAGGTGGATGCGTAGGTCACAGTACCCCCATGTGGGCTGAAATGAAATCATGGATAGGGCCGGAGCCGATTAAGTTGTTGAGCGCGATTGGCAGAAGGCAGATGGAACCGATGATGATGACCGGGATGTTGGCAATCATACCGTCCTTGATGGCCTGGAGCCAGTTGTTTTTTTCCACTGCGTTGGCGACGGGCATCATGTACTTCATCATTTTGTCCTGGAAGCCTGTGGAGTTCTCTTTCATAGAGCGTTTCCCCCTTTGATCTTTTGTTTGTTAAGGCCTTAAACGATAGATTTAGTTTACACAAAATGTGGGGGGAGGGCAAACATTAAATTTCCTAAGACTAAGGAAATGAATGGGGAGAAGCGCCGCAGACCGGGTGAGGGGGGCCAGGGGGGGAAGGGAGAGGGGGAGATTCCGGTTTCCTCGGTGGCAGGAACTAAAGAGAAATGGGCGCGGAATGAGGTGGACCGCGCAAACTACGGAGAACTCCTGAAGGACTTCTCCTCCGTGTGCGCTTAAAAGTTGGCTTGGAGG
>CAUEKH010000470.1 GCA_959018155.1 uncultured Hungatella sp. | reverse complement strand
CTCGGCCCGGACAATATCCTGGCGCAGGCTTCTCAGCAAGCGGCTGGCTCCGTCTTCCACCCTGCCGCTTCGCACCGTGACGGCTATCTGCTCTCTCAGTTCCTCCAAAGGATTCAACTGTTCTTCATAATAGGCCAGCCCTGTCCCCAGGTATTTGCACCGCTTTAAAAACTCCTTCAGCCGGCTCACCGCTGTCAGTGTCATCCCGACGGATTCCAGTTCCTCCGCCGTCAGACAGCCCCCCTGATCCGCTGTTTTTAAGATCTGTTCCAAATCCGCCATCGCTGTCAAAGGCGGCATCCCCGCGCTGTCGATTATCAGTCTGGCCTCCGTTGTCTCTCTCTGCGCTCTCTTCACATCGCCCTCATAAAGGTATGGCTCCAGCGCCCGTATCTTCTCCTTTGCGTCGGCAGTACATGCCAAAGCTTCCAGCTGTTCTAAAACCGTGTCAAATTCTAATGTATGAAATGTGTGATTCATTTTATTCTCTCCTGCTAATCTCATCTATATATTGTCAGAACGTTCCCCTGCGGCGCACAGAGACAGCGTAAGCGAACCTGGTTTTAAAAACACAAATAGCCCGCAGAACCATAAAATTATCGTTCTGCGGGCTTATTATCATCATCCCGTCTGTCACCCATTTACCCGGTATCCCTGTTACATACAGCAATATCCGGACAAACTTCCGCATCTTCTATGGTTCAAACAGGTACACAAATAATAACCTGCACGTATCATGCAGGCTCCGCCACTTCGGCTCTCCTTCTTACCATGTTCCTGTTTCGCTATGAAATTCCCTATGCGCCATAAACCGATGCAATTAACAAACACACACTTCCCGTCTTTTCAATTATTTATCGCTACTATATCATGAAGCATTTAAAATGTCAATGAAAGTTTCTTCCACCAATTTTCCACCATTTTTCCAGCATGGAAAGTTCGTCCCTGTTTATGCAGTTAATAAGCGTCCCCTCTTCCATTTTCCGAAGGCACTCCTCATAATCTATCCACATCACGGATTCCACTTCTTCCTTCTGAAGCTTCAGTTCCCCGATTTCAACCGGTTTTGTATAGACGAAGACACGGCTGATTTCATGATTTCTAAATGGTTTCCCATAAAACGTGGCAATATCCGTCTCCTCGTGAAGGCCAATATACGTCAAATCCTCCGGCAGCGCCTTAATTCCCAGTTCCTCCTCCAGTTCCCGTACCGCGGATTCCAGATAATCACAGCCCGAAGGGATATGGCCGGCGGAGGAAATGTCGTAGCAGCCCGGAAACGCATCCTTGTCAGCGCTGCGCTTCTGGAGAAGAATATCAAACCCGCTCTTTTCATTGGGACGCACCAGCCACACGTGAGCGGTCCCGTGAAGCGTGCCGAAACGGTGCATCAAAAATCTGGCCCCGACGCGGCCAGTCACTTCCCCCCGGCTGTCCCGCTCGTCCAGCAGTTCAATGGGTTCCCCGTTCTTAAAAGCCGCTTTCAGCCGCTCCCCCTCATACTCCAGTTTTAATGAGAAAAATGGCTCATCATCCTCTAAAAGCGCAAAGAAAATCCGATCTCCTTCCCACAAATTCAAATCCCAGATACGCCATTTCTCCACCCACTCCAGCTTTCCCTCATCACAGTCGCTCATGACGCCTTCATATCCATCAGCCGTATAGAGACACATATATTCCGTTCCCCAGCAGTCGGAGACAAATGTGATAATTCCACGAAACCGCCAGGAAGTCAGCGTCAGCCCTGTCTCCTCCTTCACCTCGCGGAGAAGGCACTCCTCCGGGCTCTCCCCTTCCTCAAAATGGCCTCCGACACCGAGCCATTTGTCCCGGTTCATGTCATTTTCCTTTTTTATGCGGTGCAGCATAAGATAGCAGTCAACCGGATTCCGCCTGGTCTCTGCATTCTCCTCCTGAGCCGCCATTTTCCCGTCCCGCCGCGATTCAATGTAGCATAACGTTGTCATTTTCCCCTGTTCCATTGTCAGTTTTCCTCCAGATTCCCTTATCGTTCCAGTGTGGACAGTTTTACCCGCTCTACCATGAGTGAGGTGAGATCAACCGTCTCCAAATAATCGAGAATCTCCTGCTTCTTTCCCGATATGCAGTAATGCCTCGTTGTCAGTATCTCCTGTTCCTCCGTATATTTGCGAAGCTCCTCCACCGGCTCTGTGGACTTGAAAAAGCGGGTGTATCCGTCATTGCTCCCCATGCGGATGCCAAGAGCCTCAAGCCATTCCGGCTTTGACAGCAGAAAATCCAGATTATTTAAATACTCCCGTTTCAGTTCTGCGTCATCCATCTCCCTCCGGTTCTTATCGGAATCGTGAAGGACCGCCTTCGAGACCGCCATGCCGCCCTGAATGCCGCTCTTTTCATTGTAAATCTCCACCCAGTCCACGAAAATATCTGTTTTTAAGAGTTCTGTGACCGGCAGGTCCTTCTTCACTCCAACAGCCAGGCTTAAGACAGTGGAGTCCGGCAGCTCCCGGATATCCCGGATAATCCCATCTAAATCTTCCTTTCCTCCCGGCGGCGGTGTAAAGCGGTTTCCTATGATGGTCAGCAGATGCTCCGGATCCTCTGTCTCAATCTTTCCCCTCTCAACCGTCATTTTCACATTCGGCGTCGCACCGATATAAACCGGCCCTTTCGTGTCGAAGATATTTAAATCTATTATATACTTCCCGAATCCATGATCCTCGCACTCAGCGCTGTACACCTCGGTCCATGGCTGCGACGTCTCGATATAGACCCCGAAATAATCCGTAAATTCATTTTCGTAATCCGCCTCTCCCTTCGAAAACATGGGACGC
>CAUEKH010000469.1 GCA_959018155.1 uncultured Hungatella sp. | reverse complement strand
TCAATGCCATATTTGATGATTTCATGGAATTCCATGGCGACCGGTATTTCGGCGATGACGGAGCTATTGTGGGCGGAATTGCCACCTTTGAGGGGATTCCGGTTACGGTCATCGGACAGGAAAAAGGGAGAAACACAAAGGACAATATCAAACGCAATTTCGGAATGCCGTCCCCGGAAGGCTACAGAAAGGCGCTGCGCCTGATGAAGCAGGCGGAGGTATTTGGCCGTCCTGTCATCTGCTTTGTCGATACGCCGGGCGCGTTCTGCGGTCTGGAGGCGGAGGAGAGAGGCCAGGGAGAGGCTATTGCCAGAAATTTATTCGAGATGGCTGATTTGAAGGTTCCGATCCTTTCTATTGTAATTGGAGAAGGCGGAAGCGGCGGCGCCCTTGCCATGGCAGTGGCAAATGAGGTGTGGATGATGGAGAACAGTATCTATTCCATTCTCTCTCCCGAAGGGTTTGCCTCCATCCTTTATAAGGACAGCAAGAAGGCGTCAGACGCCGCCAGGGTCATGAAGATTACGGCCAGGGACTTAATGGAACTGGGATTAATTGAGCGGATTATTCCGGAGACGGAACCGGCTTCCGCAGAGAATTTACCGGTTCTTGCAGAGAAAATAAAAAGCGCGATGGAAGCATTTTTCGATACGTGCCAGAAAATGACGCAGGAAGAGATTGCTTCGCAGCGGTATGAGAGATTCAGGAGAATGTAATGGGAAATTTAAAACCACTGGTGATAGGGGAGTTGACAGCAAAATATCCGGTTATCCAGGGCGGAATGGGCGTCGGTATCAGCCTTTCTTCTCTGGCAGGCGCTGTGGCAAAGGCGGGCGGTGTCGGGATTATTTCCACGGCCCAGATTGGATTTCGGGAGCCGGACTTCGCCGACCATCCCCTGGAAGCTAATTTGAGGGCGATTGGAAAAGAATTGAAAAAGGCCAGGGAGATTTCCCCTGACGGGATTATCGGATTTAACATCATGGTGGCCACGAAAAATTACCCTCTCTATGTTAAAGAGGCGGTGAAGGCCGGAGCCGATATCATCATATCGGGCGCCGGACTCCCGGTGAGCCTGCCGGAGTACGTGGCGGAAGCCGAGGCTGAGATGGCCGCAGAGCAGAGGGAAGAAGGCGACGCCAGAGGCGGAGACGCGGCCGGGCAGAGCGGGGAATCGACAGCCACAGGCTTTAGAAAGACGACGAAAATCGCCCCCATTGTCTCATCGGTCAAATCTGCCATGGTTATCATGAAAATGTGGGATCGCAAATTCCACCGTGTTCCGGATCTTCTCGTCATTGAAGGACCGCTGGCCGGAGGCCACCTGGGCTTTTCCAGAGAACTTTTAGGAGAACTGGGCGTAGACACAGAGGATGTGGAACGCACCTATCAGCAGGCCGATTACGATGAGGAGACGAGAGGAATTATCCGCCTTGTCCGTGAGTATGAGAAAAAATACGGGACAAAGATTCCTGTTGTCACAGCCGGAGGAATCTATGACCATGCGGATGTCCTTCATCAGATGGAACTTGGCGCCGATGGCGTCCAGGTAGCCACCCGTTTCGTCACAACCGTAGAGTGTGACGCGCCGGACGAATTCAAGCAGGCGTATTTAAACGCGAAAAAAGAAGATATCGTGATCACGAAAAGCCCGGTGGGAATGCCGGGGCGCGCGATTAAAAATCCATTTTTAAAGGCGGCAGGCCAGACTCCGTTCAAGCTGGAACACTGTTACCAATGTCTGGAAAAATGTGACAAAACGACGATTCCTTACTGTATCACGAAGGCGCTGGTGAATTCAGCAATGGGAAATACAGATGAAGGGCTGGTGTTCTGCGGAAGCAACGCCTGTAAGGCAGATCGGATTGAGACGGTAGAAGAAGTGATGAAGGCGCTTGTATTTGCGGAATAGTTAAGATAGCAATTATAATTGGCTGAGAAGACAGAAGGCACGATTGCAGATAATTTTTTATTTGCAATCGTGCCTTTTTGGTGAATTTAAAGATTCTTTTTTAGGCATTTCAATACCTTTATAATCTTTTCCTGTTCTTCCGCAGAAAATTGGTGCATAATATTCAGGATTTCATTATCCCGGGAAGCAGAACAGTTCCGGGAATCCGTCTCTGATTTTCCGGCATTTAAGATGGAATCCACGGTTACATTACAGAGATTCGCGTAGTACATCAGAACGCGGAGGTTCAGCTTGGCACGGTTATTCTCAATATTGCTGACAAATGAGACCGTACAGCCAAGGTCTTCCGCTATCTGTTCCTGTGTAAATGAGTAGTCTGTTCTCAATCGCTTCAATTCTTTTCCGACTTTTTGAAAATCAATTTCTTCCATTCCGACACCCCAATCTGTTTACTGCTGTCAATCATTTGGTTTCTGTATAGTATCTTGATAGATATATTTTAGTATAATTATCCGTTGAAAACAACTGTGCTAGTTGATATAATAAATATACTTATAGATATAATGGCGGAAGGCGGTTGAGGGAGACTTACGATTACACCGATTTTTAAGGAAATTTGCAGTGATTCATGAGCGCATGAAAGTGAATTCAGAGGAGTTTGACTATATTTATTATGTATATGGGCTGCGTGAACTGAAACGAATTCCGCTTATAGAACGTTTGGAATATAAAGAAGAGTATGAGATTCGGGAGTTTGTGATTGCGATTGATACTTCCGGTTCCTGCAGCGGGGAAAAAGTTCGGAATTTTTTAAATAATTTTTCGAAGAAAGTAATACTCCACATAAATCAGTGTGATGCCGATGTTCAGGAGGATGTGAAGATTGAATCTTTAGAAAACCTGGAGGACTA
>CAUEKH010000468.1 GCA_959018155.1 uncultured Hungatella sp. | reverse complement strand
TACAGATGTCTTGGAAGGCCATCCACCATAATCGGTGTCAGTTCTGCCTGGATTAACGGTTTTATGTAGTTCACAAATTCTTCAGTCACAAAATCACCACTCTCATTGATCCATTCTCTCGGAACCTTCTTCTCTACATTGGCAACCTTGTGAACGTCGTAGATATCTGTCACGCAGATATAGGGATCATCGGAGACACGCTTTAAGATGATCATTTTTCCTGTCTCACCCTCAAACGCGGCCTTCACGGCAGCGCCGCCAACCTGGAATGCCTCGGTGATATCTACACGGGAAACGATGTGGGAAGCGCATCTCTGGAGGGAGTTGAACTCGATGGCTCTCGTCTTGCAGCCCACTTCTCTGGAAATCTTCTCCGCTAAATATCTTGCCGTACCGGTCAGCTGCCTGTGTCCAAATGCGTCCACATAGTCGATATTCTCCGTCAGTTCGCAGACGTAACGGCCGTCAGCCACCTTCACACCTTCGGAAATAGCTACGACCACGGATTTTTTCTTCTTATGAAGATCGGCTACCTTTTTCATAAAGGAATCTACGTCAAAGGTAATCTCCGGCATGAAAATCATATCCGGGCCTTCGCAGTCCTCGCACTTGGCCAGCGCAGCCGCACCTGTAAGCCAGCCGGCATTTCTGCCCATGATTTCAAGCAGCGTCACGTTCTGCTGGTCATATACCAGTCCGTCGCGGATTACTTCCTTTGTAATGGCGCCGATGTATTTCGCAGCGCTTCCGTAGCCCGGGGTGTGATCAGTTGCCGCCAAATCATTATCAATGGTCTTCGGTACACCCATAAAACGGATTTTGCTGCCATTTAAAATCGAGTAGTCGGAAAGTTTTTTGATTGTGTCCATGGAGTCGTTGCCGCCGATGTAAAAGAAAAATTCAATCTCCAGTTTATCGAGAATCGCAAAGATTTTTTTGTAGATTTCCTGGTCTTCGTATATCTCAGGAAGTTTATAACGGCAGGAGCCTAAGTAAGCAGATGGGGCTCTCTTTAAAAGTTCAATATCAAGGTCATTTTTAATGTGGTCCGCCAAATCCACGTATCGTTCATCCAAAAGTCCCTGAATGCCGTGAAGCATTCCGTAAACCTTTTTGGCGCCTCTGTCTTTTGCCGTCTTATAGACGCCTACCAGACTGGAATTAATTACTGCCGTCGGCCCGCCCGACTGTCCTACAATTACATTGCCTCTAATTTCTTTCATTCCACAATCCCTCCATGACTGTTATTGAAGATGGTGACCTGCGCGGTTCGGACGCAGATAATCATCCGCTGTGATTGTAAGTACTTACAATATCTATTACTATCATATCTGCGGGAAATTAAAAAGTCAACCGTAGATATTTAATTAACAAATTTTCATTGTATTACAACAGATACAAACGATAACCTGCACGCTCCGCGCACAGGTCACCGTCTTCAACAAAAAGCAGAACGCTTATGCGCTCTGCCCTTCAACCGCCATAACATTTGATTCCAGCATCTCTTTTAATTCCTCGATTCCCAGCCCCTGCTCAGTCAGCAGCGCCTTGATGCTTTTAAATTCCTCCAGCTCCATTTCCTCTTTCAGGCTCTTTTCTTTCTCTTTCAGAGTGACGAGACAGCTTTCATACTGCCTGATGCTTTCCTGAACCTCGGTCAGCTGTTCCTGTAATTTCTCCATTGGTGATTTTCTCACGCCTCTTGCCATAATGCAGATTCTCCTTTTTTAGTATTCTGTAAACATTTAAAAACAGATTGTATCATCTATTTTCTATTTTATGCTGAAAGTGAGAAATTATACCAGTTACCTTGAGAAGGGGAAAATGTTCTTCCCCCTATTCATGAAAGCTGACAGAGATATCACGGTTTCATCGGCATTCAGTCATTCAAATCTTTTTCTCCTGAACCGGCAATAGAAATTTCTCTCCTGTCACACGATATTCCTCCCAGGGCAGGTACGAATACCGCTCTAATTCTTCAAGATGCGCGCCGCCTCTGGCATCACTGTAATAGAATGGAGAAAATTTATTATCGAGGTTGCCGTATTTTGCCTCATACTCCCTGTATTTGTAACCGGGCATATCGTAAGGGGCCTCCAGGATATCCACGCAGCCTTCATGTATCCATACAGCCTGTTTTACCGCGCTGGAGAATCGGCCTCTGGCCTCCGACAGGATTCCCGGCCCGTTATTCTCCTTTTCCAGAAACCGGCTCGCCAGCCTTCCCATGACCGGATCTCTCCTGTAATCATAGGGCCATGGACCGGCGACCGATGAAATTGCCATCACCAGATCAAATTCCTTTAAATAGACAGAATAAAGGAAGTATTCTGTAAGCCGGTCACAGAACGGCCTGGAGTATTTTGACGCACACCAGTCAATGCCGACGGTCCCGTCCGGGTGGCAGAAGCCAAAGATACGGTCTTTCTCATAAAAACGGCATGGCAAAATGGAATCCTTCAACGGGCCTTCCGAAGAAAACAGCTGAATGGTCTTCTCCGCCGTCTCCTTTGTCACGCTTCTGCCGCGGATTCGGCAGTACATCCCGGCCGGTTTCGGAAAGCAACCGTGAAGCGTGTGCCAGTTCAACTCTGCCTCTTCTTCATACCGCCCTTTAACCGGGCAGATGCCAAATAATTTTCTTTTTGCATCATCGGGGTATTTCTCCGCCAGAGCGATCCATTTTCTTCTATCTGCCTCGTACAGCATCATATTTTCATCTGATGGAAGTCCGATGATATCCTGCAGACTGTATCTTTTTACCAACTCTCTCCCTCCCATTCTATTTCCGCATCAAAGGGCATCTTCGCCCTCTGAATCATGTG
>CAUEKH010000467.1 GCA_959018155.1 uncultured Hungatella sp. | reverse complement strand
GGCGCAGTGTCTCCAAGATCAACTCCATCGTATAATGAGGATTTTTCACCACGCCGGAACTTAAAAAAAGCCCTTCGATGTAATTTCTCCGATAAAACCCCATAGTAAGCCGGCAGATTTCTTCCGGTGTAAAGGTTGCCCTCGGCACATCATTACTCAACCGATTTTTGCAATATTTACAATCATATATACAATCATTGGACAATAATATTTTCAATAACGATATGCACCGGCCATCAGACGCAAAGCTGTGACAAATTCCGCATGCTCTGGAATTTCCCATGCCTTTACCACCACTTTTTCGATCCACTCCCGAAGATGTACACGCCACATCATATTTAGCTGCATCTGCTAAAATCATCAATTTCTTCTGTAACGGGTCCTCTGGCGCCATATATTCCATTTCTCTGCCCCCTTCAGTCAATCAAAATCTTTTTGCCATCACTTATATTATATCACACATATGTTCTTTTTTCAAACATTCGTTCGAAATCTGTACTGTATTAATTCCTCTGTCACCCGACGAGTCGTCAGACTGACAGATGCTTAGGCAACAAAAACGCACCTTGGGGGCACCCTCTGCAAAAAAGGTGCCCCCAAGGCGACTCTTGTATGACTGAATAATATCCTCATGAAGGTTTTGAAATTTTATAAATCCGGATGGGTTCCAAAATATCCCATGGTTCCTGCCTTATCTTTATGAATCTGATTCTTCAGTGCATCCACACCGTCGAATTTCATTTCCGGCCGCTCAAAACGGAAGAGCTGAACTTCAATCTCCTTACCGTAAAGGCTGCCTGAAAAATCATACACATAGGTTTCCATCCGTTTACTGTTGTTCTCCGCAACGGTCGGATTAAAACCAATGTTTGTCACCGAATGATAGATATAATCGCCAACAATGGTCCGTGATGAATAGACGCCGTTCGGCGGCATGATCTTATGCATCGGCGGCATCACATTTGCCGTCGGCATACCCAGTTTCCGGCCAAGCTGGCGGCCGTGAACCACTTCTCCCGACACCGCAAAGGGCGCTCCAAGCATTGCTGTGGCAAACTCCATATCTCCCCGTCGGATAGCTTCACGAATAAGGGTGCTGCTCACGTCCTTAAATTCCTTTCGTCCGGTAAACCGCCCGTTCTCATAAATCGGCGCTTCAATCTGCAGTTTCTGACAGACGTCCGCTGTAAAACCCATTGTCTTTCCAAGTTCGATCAACATGTCCACATTTCCCCGACGCTCATGTCCGAAATGGAAATCACTGCCGGAAACAATGGCTTTAGCCCCCAGCCCATCCACAAGAACATCCTTTACAAAATCTTCTGCCTCAATTCCGGAAGTCTCTTTTGTAAAAGGAAATTCAATCAACACGTCGATACCCATTTTCTCCGCCCACTTTACCCGTTCCTCCCGGGTAAAGATTAAATCCAGCGGCTTATTCGACAAAAGTGATGCCGGATGAAAATCGAATGTAAACATGACGGCCTTAAGGCCTTCCGCCTTATGCTGTTTAATCTTTTCTATCAAAATCTGGTGTCCCCGGTGAAGGCCGTCAAACTTTCCCAGTGCCACTGCCGTATTTTCCAAATGTATATCTCTTGTTCCTGTAATATAAATCATGCCGAATCTCCTACCGATTACACAAACATTTTTTCATTTTTAAACATTCTGTGCCGTCCGTCATAAACATAGACCGCACAAAACTGTCCCTGACTGTCGTAAATCCGAAATTTCTCACCGGATTCCGGCTCTCTTTTTTCTTCAAGGACCATATCCTTCCTGTAAAGCATATTTCCATTATATAACAGGCGGTCAACCGCCGCACCGGTTCGTCCTGCCGGCCACATGCTGAACATACTGTCGATGGAGCGGATGAGGTGATCGATCTTCTGATTCTGAACACAGACTTCCACCTGGGCCAGTGTCAAGGCATCCTCAATTTTAAAAACGCCGACCCGGGTACGGATAAGCTTTTCCATGGCTGCCCCGCAGCCAAGCCTCTCACCGATATCATGGCACAAAGTGCGGATATACGTACCTTTTGAACAGTGCACACGCATATGTACGTGAATCCCATCTTCTTCCATCCCACGCAGCTCCAGCCCCAATATTTGTACCCGACGGGGTTTTCTCTCAATGACCCGGCCTTCCCGGGCCAGTTCATATAATTTTTTCCCCTGGACCTTCAATGCCGAATACATGGGCGGAATCTGGTCATAATCACCGAGAAACTGACGCATGACTGCTTCCAGTTCTTCTCGTGTCACATGGACCGGCGACTCTCTCAGAACATTTCCTGTCATATCCTGGGTATCTGTAACCACACCGAGCCGCATGACCGTCTCATAGACTTTATCCTTATCCGTCAGCAGGTCACAGACCTTCGTCCCTTTGCCAAGGCAGACCGGGAGAACGCCGACCGCCTCCGGGTCCAACGTTCCTGTATGTCCGATTTTCTTTTGTTTTAATATTCCCCGAAGCTTCGCCACCACATCATGGGAAGTGAATCCTGCTTCTTTATAAATATTAATAATTCCGTTATACATCTGTCTCCAGCTGCCCTTCTATCGCCTCTAAAAACGTTTTTAAAGGTTCTTTATAGCTGCCATGAACCGTACATCCTGCAGCCCTTACATGACCTCCGCCGCCGAAGATCGCCGCCACTTTATTGACATCCACATAACGCTTCGATCGGAAACTGAATTTGCATGTTCCCTCTTTCGTTTCAGAGATAAGAATCGCTACCTCGATGCCCTTCGTCAGACGGAGCTGGATGTCAAGTGTCAGTTCCTGCGGCCACTCGCTGCACACATACGGAGACATGAA
>CAUEKH010000466.1 GCA_959018155.1 uncultured Hungatella sp. | reverse complement strand
ATTGTGGTGGACTGCGGACTGGCTTTCCCCAGCGACGACATGCTGGGAATTGATTTGGTCATCCCGGACGTCACGTATTTAAAGCAGAATATCGACAAGGTGAAGGGATTTGTCATCACCCACGGCCATGAGGACCATATCGGTGCGCTGCCTTATATTTTAAAGGAAGTCAATGTTCCGGTTTACGGAACGAAGCTGACCATCGCACTGATTGAAAATAAATTAAAAGAGCACAATTTACTGAAAAATACGAAACGCAAGGTGATCAAGCACGGACAGTCCATCAATCTCGGCTGTTTCAGAATTGAATTTATCAAGACGAACCACAGTATTGCCGACGCGTCGGCGCTGGCCATCTATTCACCGGCAGGCGTCATTTTACACACAGGCGACTTTAAGATTGACTATACTCCGGTCTTTGGAGAGCCGGCGGATTTAGAGCGGTTCGCAGAACTTGGCAAGAAAGGCGTGCTTGCCATGATGTGCGACAGCACCAACGCCATCCGCCCGGGATTTACTCCGTCGGAGAAGACGGTTGGCAAGACGTTCGACAACATTTTTGCGGATCATAAATTTAACAGGATCATCGTTGCGTCCTTCGCCTCCAACGTGGACCGTGTCCAGCAGATTATCAACTCTGCGGCAAAATACGGGCGCAAGGTTGTGGTAGAGGGACGAAGCATGGTAAATGTCATCGGGACGGCCAGTGAACTTGGCTATATTGATATCCCGGAGGGCACATTGATCGACATCGACCAGCTTAAGAATTATCCGGACGAGCAGACCGTGCTCATCACAACGGGCAGCCAGGGCGAGTCCATGGCAGCGCTTTCCCGTATGGCGGGAAGCACCCACAAGAAAGTTTCCATCAAGCCAACCGATGTCGTAGTCTTAAGTTCCACCCCGATTCCGGGAAATGAGAAGGCTGTGTCAAAGGTCATCAACGAGCTGTCCATGAAGGGAGCCGAGGTTATCAATCAGGATACCCATGTTTCCGGCCATGCCTGTCAGGAAGAGATCAAGTTAATGTACGCTCTGGTGCGTCCGAAATACGCGATTCCGGTCCATGGCGAGTACCGTCATTTGATGGCGCAGAAGTCACTGGTTCAGGCTATGGGAATTCCGAAGGACAATATCGTTATCATGTCCTCCGGCGATGTGGTTGAACTGGGACAGGATTCCTGGAGCGTGGTGGACCACGTACCTGCGGGCGGTATCCTGGTAGACGGACTTGGCGTCGGCGATGTGGGAAATATCGTGCTGCGTGACAGACAGAACCTGGCTCAGAACGGTATCATCGTCGTGGTTCTGACTCTGGAGAAATACAGCAATCAGCTTCTGGCAGGCCCGGATATCGTATCGAGAGGCTTTGTCTATGTGAGAGAGTCTGAGGACTTGATGGAAGACGCCAGAGCCGTGGTCAATGACGCGGTGCAGGACTGCCTCGACCGCCATGTGGGCGACTGGGGCAAGATTAAGAATATTATCCGTGACAGCTTAAGCGATTTCTTATGGAAACGAATGAAACGGAATCCGATGATTCTTCCGATTATCATGGAAGTGTAACGGGAAGAGTATCAGAAAGCATAAGAAGCATTGAGAAATAAATGAAAGCTTTCGGGTTTCGCATCAATTCCAGTACGAGAGGGATGAATCTATGAGCCGGACAACTAAGGAGATTAACAGAATAACAGGGGCCATCATCGGAATATCGGGACGGCTGATCGTCTATGCCTTAATCGTACTCCTCTTATATGAGGGGGTTACGAAAGGGTATGCCTTCGGCCACGATATTTTCTACGCCACTTCCGTGGAGGCGGAGCCCGGCAGGGATAAGACCATTACTGTGAATGAGGGGGCATCCGTAGCCGGTACGGCAAAGCAGCTTCAGGAGGCCGGACTCATTTCCAATGAGTACTCATTTATTATTCAGTCCCTGTTCTTTGACTATAAGGTAAACCCCGGCACGTACACCGTGAATACGTCCATGACTTCCAAGGAGATTTTGCAGATGATGGACGAGAATACCGGGGAAGAGGAAGAAAAGGAATGATTGTAAACGACAGAATTACGGATTATATCAATTCGCTGGAGAAAAGCCGGGGGACCGTACTGGAGGAAATAGCCGCGGATGCCAGAAACAGAGGCATCCCGGTTATCCGGGAGGAGACCGCGGCATTTCTTACGTCCCTTGTGGCTTTAAAACAGCCGGGGAAAATACTGGAGGTCGGGACAGCCGTCGGTTATTCCGCCCTTTTGATGGCCGGCGCCATGCCGCGGGAGTGCCGGATCACGACGATTGAGAAGTATGAAAAGCGGATTCCCGAGGCGAAAGAAAACTTTAAAAAGGCCGGAGAAACGGATCGGATCACTCTGCTGGAGGGAGACGCAGGCGAGATTTTAAAGGGACTGGAAGGACCTTACGACTTTGTCTTTATGGATGCGGCGAAGGGACAGTATCTCCTGTGGCTTCCGGATATTCTGCGGCTCATGGCGCCGGGGGCGGTCCTCATTTCCGACAACGTCCTTCAGGACGGCGATATCGTGGAGTCGCGGTACGCGGTGGAGAGGCGCAATCGGACGATTCATTCGCGGATGAGAGAGTATTTGTATGAACTGAAACACAGGGAGTGCCTGACAACGTCGATTATTCCCATTGGGGACGGGGTGGCGCTCAGTGTGAGGAATGAAAGAAGCGGTTTATGCTGAGTGAAGTGAGAAACTGGTTTGTCAGATGAATGCAACAGAGTTTGTTTACGGGATAGGAGATTACGATGAGAGATACAGAACTGCTGATACCGGCGGGCAGCCTCGATGTACTGAAGACCGCCG
>CAUEKH010000465.1 GCA_959018155.1 uncultured Hungatella sp. | reverse complement strand
AGATTGCCATTGGGCGAAAGACTGCTCAGAGTCCGCTGACCGCCTATGAGAAGTTAAAGAGCGGCTGGGGCTGGCTTGGCGTTCTGGCCTGTCTGGTACCGCTGATTATTCTGCCCTATTACTGCACCATCGGCGGCTGGGTGTTAAAATATTTCTTCACCTACATGACCGGCGGCGGGACAGGCACTGTGGCGGACGATTATTTTACCGGATTTATTACCTCTCAGGGCGAACCGGTGATCTGGTTCATCCTGTTTCTGGCAGCCACCACCATGATCGTTTACAAGGGCGTCAATCATGGAATCGAAAAGTATTCCCGGGTTCTGATGCCGATTCTGCTGATCCTGATTCTCGGCACCTCCTTTTTCTCACTGACTTTAAAGAATACCGATGAGAACGGGATGGTTCGGACCGGACTTCAGGGTCTGGCTGTCTATATTATCCCGAACTTCAGCGGGATGACGCTCCAGAAATTCATGTCGATCTTAACAGATGCCATGGGCCAGCTGTTCTATTCCATCAGCGTGGCCATGGGTATTATGATCGCATACGGATCGTATGTAAAAAAGGACGCGAATTTAAGTAAAGCGGTCAACCAGATCGAATTTTTCGATACGCTGGTAGCGTTCCTTGCCGGTATGATGATTATTCCGGCAGTCTATACCTTTATGGGAACGGAAGGCATGTCGGCCGGACCGGGTCTGATGTTCGTGTCCCTGCCGAAAATCTTTGCGGCCATGGGAAAAATCGGTATGGTCATTGGCTGGGGATTCTTTTTGATGGTATTCTTCGCGGCGGTCACCTCCTCGGTGTCCGTGATGGAAGCCGTTGTCTCCAGTGTGATGGATAAGTTTACCATGGAGAGGAAGAAGGCCACGCTCTTAGTCGGCGCGATTACGCTGATTGTCGGCGTTGTGGTCTGCCTTGGCTATAATCTTCTCTATTTTGAAGTGAAACTGCCAAACGGAAGCGTCGGACAGATTCTTGACGTTATGGATTATTTGAGCAACAGTCTGCTGATGCCTGTCGTATCCATTGCCACCTGTATCCTGGCTGGCTGGGTCGTAGGCCCCGGAACGGTAATTGAGGAAGTTACCATCAGCGGTTGCAAATTCGGAAGACAGAAACTCTATGTTTTAATGGTACGCTACATTGCCCCAATCCTTCTGTTCATCCTCCTGTTACAGTCACTTGGTGTCATCCGGTTATAATAATACAAAAGAAGTCGGAGGACTAACAATGAGTTTATCAACCAGCAGTAAAAACCATATCCGTGACAGACTGTTACCGGTTGTGCTTTGCCTCTGTTTTATTGCCTGCAGCCTGTTATTTCTGGTACATATGATTATTAAGAGCCAGCAGGAAAATGTCGCTTATCTGTACAATGCTGCCAACCAGACGAAAACCTCCCTCCTAAAACAGATCGAAGGCGATTTGCAGACGATCGAGGGGCTGGCTGTCAGCTTAAAGGATCAGGAAATTGCTGACGAGGAAAAGCTTCTGGCCATCTTAAAGGATATTAATGACAGAAACGCTTTTATCCGTATGGGATATGCTGATGTGGAAGGAAATACATGGCTGGTTGATATCAGTGGTGAGACATACACTCTTAACATTGGCGAGATGGATTTTTTCCGGCGCGCCATGGGCGGGGAGAACAGTATTTCCAATACCTTTGTAGATCCGGAGAGGGAGAACTCCTACGTCAATTATTACGGAAGCCCGATGAGAAACAGGGACGGGGAGATTACAGGCGTACTCTGTGCCGTACATTCGGCCGTTGTGCTCCGTGAAATCATCGACAGTTCCCTGCTGCGCGGCGCGGGATATTCCAACATCCTCGATAGGAACGGGGACTATGTATTAAAGTCCATCAAAACGTTCGACGGCGATATCATTCCTGAGAATAAGCAGAAGATTGTCGATATTATTCAGAACGGAGGAACAGGTAACCTGATATTAAAGGACAGAAATGACACGCGGCAGATGCTTGCTGTGCTGCCGCTGATCGATGGACAGTGGTATTTAGTCAGTATGGTTCCTGTCAATGTCCTTCGTGCCAGCTATATTGAGACGGCTTTTGGAATTATGGTGATCATCGTGGTGGCGTGCTGTATTTTCATCTGGATGATGACGCGGCAGCGGATTATGGCAGCGAAGGGTCAGAAGATGCTGATGAGTTTAGCCTACCGCGATTCCCTGACCGGACTGCGCAATTTCGACGGTTTCAAGCTGGAAGCTAAGAATATAGTTAAGGATGGGGAGATTACCTCTTACGTCCTGTGGTACGGGGATATCAAGAAATTCAAGTTTATCAATGATATTCTGGGCTACAGAGAAGGGGACCGCATCTTAAAGCTGCTTGCGGATTATTTAGAGAGGGTGGAGAGCGATGAATCTATCACCTGCCGCGTATCTGCCGATAATTTTGCCGGTCTCTGCAAATGCCGGAACAATGAGGAAATGGATCAGGGCATCAGGGCTGTTCTGCAGGCCATGGAAAAATCGGGAATCAAGACAAAAACGGTGATGGAGATTCCCATGGGCGCCTACCGCCTGCGGCCGGGAGATTTAAACCAGTCTATTGACGTGCTGATGAATTATGCCAACATGGCTCATAAAAAGGCGAAGGATATGGCCGGCAGCTGCTGTGTCTTTTACGACGATGGAATACGCAATCTGGCGATTGAGGACTCCCTTTTGGAGGCCGAAGCGGAAGAGGCGCTGAAAAACGGGGAATTTAAGGCATACATGCAGCCCAAGGTCAATATCCAGAACGGAAATCTTCTGGTGGGCGCCGAGATGCTGGTGCGCTGGATCAGCCCTGAAAAAGG
>CAUEKH010000464.1 GCA_959018155.1 uncultured Hungatella sp. | reverse complement strand
TTCAGGAAAAGGGCTGCTTTGTAGTTAAGGTAAATTCCAAAAGCGGCGCCGGTTTAAAGCAGATAAATGGAGTCGTTCTGGAGGCGTGTAAAGAAAAGCTGGAGCGCGACAGAAGGCGTGGAATTTTAAACCGCCCAATCCGTGCCATGGTTGTGGGAATTCCCAACGTGGGAAAATCGACCTTCATCAATTCCTTTGCCGGCAAGGCCTGCACCAAGACTGGCAACAAACCGGGAGTTACCAAGGGAAATCAGTGGATCCGTTTGAATAAGAGTTTAGAACTGCTGGATACCCCCGGGATCCTCTGGCCCAAGTTCGAGGATCAGAAGGTGGGAGTCCGCCTGGCCCTGATCGGTTCCATCAACGACGAGATCTTAAACCGGGACGAACTGGCCCTGGAGTTAATCCGCTTCTTAAAAAAATCGTACCCGGAGGTCCTGGTAAAGACGTACCAGGCAGATGCTGAAGACGAGGTGGAAGTGCTGCGGCAGATTGCCAGAGTGCGCGCCTGCTTATTAAAGGGCGGAGAACTGGACTTAACGAAAGCGGCAAAGATGGTGATAGATGATTTCAGAAACGGCAAGCTTGGCCGGATTACACTGGAAGTTCCCGGCGAGGCTTAAAGAGATGTATTGAAACCGTCTGTACGGCAGAAAATGAGGACTGCGGAGAAGAGAAAATGAAAAAACTGACAGAAGAGAAGTTGAAAGCAGAGCGGGAACGTCTGGAAATCATGTGGACTTATGAGAGACAGTGCGGAGAGAACGTCCTTGTCTGCGGGATTGACGAGGCAGGCAGAGGACCGCTTGCCGGTCCCGTAGTGGCAGGCGCGGCGATTCTCCCGGCGGACTGTGAAATCCTGTTTTTAAATGACTCCAAAAAGCTTTCAGAGAAACGGCGCGAGGAACTGTTTGATGAGATAAAGGCCAAGGCCGTAAGCTTCGGCGTCGGTATCGTAGGCCCGGAGAGGATTGATGAGATCAATATCCTTCAGGCCACGTATGAGGCCATGCGCATTGCGGTGAGCAAGCTTTCACCGGCCCCGGAGGTTTTGTTAAACGACGCGGTTACCATACCGGGAATCCCGATCCGTCAGGTTCCGATTATCAAAGGAGACGCGAAAAGCGTGTCCATCGCGGCAGCCAGTATTCTGGCGAAGGTGACGAGGGATCGGATGATGGTGGAGTATGATACCATTTTCCCGCAGTACGGGTTTGCAAAGCATAAGGGCTATGGCACGGCCGCCCATATCGCGGCGATTAAGGAATTTGGTCCCTGCCCTATCCACAGAAAAACCTTTATCAGGAATTTTGTTACAGAGGCGGATAATGAATAAGCGTGAAATCGGCAGCGGCTATGAAGAGATAGCGGCTGCCTGTTTAATAGAACAGGGATACACTATCCTGGAACGCAATTTCCGGGACCGGTACGGGGAAATTGATATCATTGCCCGGGATGGGGAATACCTTGTCTTTGTGGAGGTAAAATACCGGAAGGATGAGAAAAAAGGAGATCCGGCCGAGGCGGTAGACGCATATAAACAGCAGCGCATCCGCAGGACTGCCCAGTATTACCTCTATAAGAAAAGACTGGGGACAGAGACCCCGTGCCGGTTTGATGTGGTCGCCATTCTGGGCCGGGAAGTCAGACTGATCCGGGATGCATTTTGAGGGAGAAAGAATCATGATTGAAAAGAATGCGGCAGAAAAGATTCATAAAATACGGGAAACGAATCAAATCGACTGGATTCGAAAGGGTACGGCCCCGGTTCTGGAGTTTACAGAGTCGTCAGGCGTGCCGTACTTGCAGTTTCCTGCGCTGAAAAAGACGGGACTCGTCCATCACGGCTTTTCCACACGGTTGGGAGGCGTCAGCGAGGGCTGCTTTTCCACGATGAATTTTGCGTTTACTAAGGGAGACAATCGGGAGCATGTGCTGGAAAATTACCGCCGCATGGCCGAGGCGCTTGGGGTAAGCGTGGAAAAAATGGTCCTCTCATGGCAGACCCACACCACTAATGTGCGCAGAGTGACGGCGGAGGACGCAGGAAAAGGCGTGATCCGGGAACGCGATTATCGGGATGTGGATGGCTTAATCACCGATGTCACCGGAATTACGCTGGTGACGTTCTATGCGGACTGTGTGCCCCTCTATTTTCTCGATCCAAAGCACCATGCAATCGGGCTGAGCCATTCCGGATGGCGCGGGACCGTGAAGCGGATGGGGCGCGTGACTCTGGAGGCCATGAAGAGGGAATTCGGAACGGAACCTGAGGATGTGATTGCCTGTATCGGACCGAGTATCTGTAAGGACTGTTACGAGGTCGGGGAAGAGGTGGCAGAAGAATTTTCCCGCGCGTTTAAAGAGAACGACTGTTTAAAAATCCTTACCAGGAAAGAAAATGGAAAGTACTGGCTCGATTTATGGCAGGCCAACCGGGTGGTATTAAGAGAGGCGGGAATTCTTCCGGAACATCTGGAGGTGACGGATATCTGCACCCACTGTAACCCGGATGTGCTGTTTTCCCACAGAACGATGGGAGAAAAGAGAGGAAATCTGGCGGCATTTCTCTGCCTGAAAGAATAGATAAGAAAACGATAACCTGCACGCTCCGCGCACCGGTTACCGTCTTCAATAAAAGAACTCCCGGCAATTGGCGTCTGGCCTGGCTGGGAGTTCTTTTATAAATGTCATTTACTGAATAAACTGGAAGTAATCGTAACCGTCTCCGCGGTACTTTTTGAGCAGCCGCTGAATCTTCTCTGTAGAGGAGAGGGCGGTGCTGATGGAAACATCATGATTTAAGGAATTCACGATGGCCGCGATATATTTGCTGATATCTGCC
>CAUEKH010000463.1 GCA_959018155.1 uncultured Hungatella sp. | reverse complement strand
GACATGTTCGTCTGGCGGTGGCGATGGACGAGGCGTTTTGTTTTTATTATGAAGACAATCTGGAACTGCTGCGTCGTCTGGGAGCCGAGCTGGTGTCTTTTAGTCCGATACGGGATGTCCATCTGCCTGAAGATATCCGGGGAATTTATCTTGGCGGCGGTTATCCGGAACTTTATGCAAAGGAACTTTCGGAAAATAAAAGGATGAAAGAAGACATCCGTCAGGCGGCCGGAAGGGGACTGCCGATCATCGGTGAATGCGGTGGATACATGTATTTGTCGGAAAGTATTCAGAATGAGAACATGCAGAAGCGCGATACATCAAATGGCGGAGGCGGGCTATGGCCCATGGTGGGGATTGTTCCGGGAAAATGTCGGATGACGGGAAAACTTGGGCCCTTTGGTTATGTGACCGGAACCGGTCAGAAAGACAGTCTGATCGGACCGGCCGGAGAACGATTCATGGCCCATGAGTTTCACTATTCGGCGATGGACGGCGGAGCAAAGGATTTTCGGTTGTCCAAATCCAATGGACGCAGCTGGAGCGGCGGTACTGCCGGAAAATACTTATATGCGGCATACCCTCATTTATACTTTTACGCAAATCCGGAAATTGCAGAAAATTTTGTACGGGCAATGGAGGCAGTAAAGTATGATGATTAAACTGATATTGGCTTTTGTCCTGGATGCGCTGCTTGGCGATCCGGTCTGGCTTTATCATCCGATTCGTGTGATCGGCAAATGGATTTCTCTGACGGAAAAATTCTTGCGGCAATATTTTCCGGCAAATCTGTGGGGGGAAAGGATGGCCGGCGTGTTTTTGACGATATTGGTGGTCCTGCCTTCTTTTGGACTGCCGGCCGGAATCATTTTCATGGCGGGAAAGCTTCATCCGTGGCTGGCATACGTTCTGGAAGTTTTCTGGATGTATCAGATTTTAGCAATGAAATGCTTAAAGGTTGAGGCATTGAAAGTATACGATGCACTGGCGCATCAGGATATAGCCCTGGCCAGACAACGGCTGTCCTGGCTGGTGGGCCGGGATACGGTGAATCTTTCAGAAGAAGAGATTGTTAAGGCAACGGTGGAAACGGTGGCGGAGAATACGACCGATGGGGTGATCGCACCGATGCTGTTTATGGCGATTGGAGGCGCGCCCCTGGGATTTGCCTATAAAGCCGTGAATACATTGGATTCCATGGTGGGTTATCGGAATGACAAATACCGCTATTTTGGCACGGCGTCTGCCAGAACCGATGATGTGGTCAACTTTATTCCGGCTCGTCTGGGCGGGGGTCTGATGGTCATTGCCGCTTTTTTATGCCGTTATGATGCGTCGGGGGCCTGGCGCTGCTTTGTCCGTGACCGGAATAAGCATTTAAGCCCCAACAGCGCTCAGACGGAGAGCGCCTGTGCAGGGGCCCTGGGAATTCAGCTCGGAGGTACCCATGATTATTTTGGAAAACCGGTGGAAAAGCCCACTCTGGGCGATGAAAAACGACAGGCCGGGCCGGAGGATATACGACGGGCAAATCGATTGATGGTTGTGACAAGCATTCTTTGTTTAACCTTGATTGGATTTGTATGGCCTTTATAATTAAAATAGATATAGGATGACGATAAAATGGATAGAAAAAATATATTACTCATTGGTTTTATGGGTACGGGAAAGTCAACGATTTCCTCCCGGCTGAAAAAACGGCTGAATATGAGGGAAGTGGACACGGACGCCTTGATTGTGGAACGTGAAGGTATGAGCATTTCAGATATTTTTGCTCAAAAAGGGGAAGAAGCATTTCGGAATATGGAGACAGCGCTTTTAAAGGAACTGGAATCCGCACATGATCTGATCGTTTCCTGCGGCGGCGGCATGGCTCTTCGGGATACCAATGCGGCTATTATGAAAGCGGCAGGAACCGTGGTATGGCTTACAGCCGAACCGGAAACGATTCTAAAGCGGGTGAAGAATGACGACAGCCGACCATTGTTAAGAGGCAATAAAAATACGGCCTTTATCGGCGAATTGCTTGAAAAGCGCCGGCCGAAATATGCTGCGGCAGCGGATATTGCCGTGGCTACGGACCATCGAAGGGTGGATGATATCTGTGATGAGATCATCCGCAGAATCAACGAGATGTAGGAGATATTATGGAGAAGGTTATCAAATCAGAAAGACATCAGGCAACTTTTCTTTATGGAAGCTGCAGTCGTGGAGAAGAGAAATATGGCAGCAATGTAGACTTACTTCTTGTTTTGAATGAAAACTTTGATAGAAAGCTGCTTCGGAAAGAGATGCGGATGCTTCAGGCAAATGTGTCGACGGATAATCTGGAAGATCCGGAAGTAGATATGAAGATTGTCATTGGAAATCAATGGGAGAAGAGCCGGATGCTTTACTATCAGAATATAAGGAAAGAGGGAAAAAAAGTAAAGTTGATTGACGGCTTTTATTTTTCAGCACGCTATCCAGGAGAAGATAGTGTTATGCTGGATTCAGAGGATATTGAAGAGTGCAAAGAAGCCGTTGTAGCTTGTCGCAGAGAAACTCTTGAATGGATAAACGGTTTATGAGGTCGGAACAAAGATGGAGGAGTCATGGAAAAACAATTAATTTGGGTCAATGAGAAGGATGAAGTCATTGGATATGGAGAAAAAATAGAAACTCATCGACTGGGGCAGTTGCACCGCGCCTTTTCTGTTTTTATTTTTGACACAACCGACGGAAAGATGCTGATACAGAGACGTGCGCTGAATAAGTATCATTCCGGGGGACTTTGGAGCACCGCGTGTTGTTCCCATCCTTATAAAAATGAAACCTGGGCGGAATCCTTCAAAAGATGTATGGGC
>CAUEKH010000462.1 GCA_959018155.1 uncultured Hungatella sp. | reverse complement strand
CGCAGCCGGGAGGAAATAAAATAATCATGAAAAGATACAGCAGGGTTTACGCGGCGGTCAGTCTTGACGCCGTCAGACAGAATATGGAGGCCATGAAGGCTAATTTAACGGAAGGGACGAAGATGATCGGCGTTGTGAAGGCGGATGGCTACGGCCACGGTTCCGTGCCGATCGCTTCCGCCATCGACCCTTACGTCTGTGGATATGCGGTGGCGACGCTTGAGGAGGGGCTTATCCTGCGCAGGCACGGGATTACAAAGCCGATCCTCGTCCTCGGCGTGACTCCGGTGGAGGGATACCGGGAACTGGCGGAGTACGGGATTCGTCCGACCATATTTGAATACGAAAAAGCGGTTTATTTATCAGAAGTGGCGCGGGACTTAAATAAAACAGTGCCCATCCATCTGGCGGTGGATACGGGGATGAGCCGTATCGGCTTTCCGGTTACGGAGGAAGCGGCGGATGAGGCGGCCCGCATATGCAGGCTGCCGGGAATTTTGGCCGAGGGGATGTTCACCCATTTCGCGAAAGCGGATGAGTTTGATAAGACGGCAACAGAGATTCAGATAGAGAAGTACAGCCGGTTTGCCGCCATGCTGAAGGCGCGCGGCATAGAAATCCCTGTTCTCCACTGTTCCAACAGCGCGGGGATTCTCGAACTGAAAAAGGCAAATTTCAATGCGGTCCGCGCGGGAATCTCCATTTACGGCCTTTACCCTTCGGACGAGGTGGAGCGGAAGGTGGAACTTTCCCCGGCCATGGAGTTAAAGAGCAGAGTTGTCTATGTGTAGACGATTCCAGCGGGCGCGTCCGTCAGCTACGGAGGAACCTTTACCGCGGAGAGAGAGACTGTGGTGGCGACTGTGCCCGTAGGGTATGGCGACGGCTATCCGAGGAACTTATCCAACCGGGGGGACGTGCTGATTTGCGGCCGCAGGGCCCGGATTCTTGGACGGGTCTGCATGGATCAGTTTATGGTGGATGTGACGGATATTCCCGGGGTAAAAGAGGGTGATGAAGTGACGCTCATCGGAACTGACGGCAGCGAACAGATTACGGTGGAGGAACTGGCCGGACGCGGCGGCGGATTCCACTATGAGATCATCTGTGATATAGGAAAACGGGTGCCGAGAGTCTATCTTGAACACGGTGAGATCGTCGGAACGAAAGATTATTTTGATGACAGATACAATGATTTTATGAGAGAGAGATAACAGATTTACAAAGCCGTACAAAAATAACCGGGACGAATAACCCACGGCCCGTCCACGTCATATGATAGATTATGCGGAAGATAAGAATAAGTTGGGTGAAAGACTTAAGTGAATACACGAGTCAAAATAGGTCAATACTAGACTTAAATCAATTGACGGAGTGTGAGAATGTGATAATCAGACGTGGAGATATTTTTTATGCGGATTTACGGCCGGTAGTGGGATCCGAGCAGGGAGGAATCCGACCGGTCCTTATCATACAGAACGATGTTGGAAACAAGCACAGCCCGACCGTCATCTGTGCGGCGATTACTTCCCGGATGAATAAGGCGAAGCTTCCGACCCATGTGGAACTCGATACGAGAAAATGCGATATGATAAAGGATTCCGTTATCCTTTTAGAGCAGCTTCGCACCATTGACAAGCAGCGGCTGAAGGAGAAGATCTGTCATATCGACGAGGAACTTTTAGAAAAAGTGAACTGTGCACTGAAAGTCAGCCTGGAACTGGATACATAGTTCACGAGAAAATGCAGAATTCTCCTGTCCCTGAGTATGCCACAGCGGTAAGCGGACGGGAGAATTCCGCAAAATATCCGGTTGAGGCGGCTGTTTGCCTCAATTTGCCTGGCCGCGGGCCAGTTCACCATTGACGAAAAGTTGATCGGATGGTATATTTTTAATAACGACAGGCCGGACAGCCTCGGGACCTGAATCAGGGGGAGAATCATTCTCTGCCTGATTTTCTGAGTTTACAGGCCGGGCGGCCAGGGGCCTTCAAAGGCCTCAGACAACCAACAAAAGGAGCAGATATAAAAAATGGACGATGGCAACCCGCTTTTGCGCGTGGTAATCTTTATTGTATTTATCATTACAGACGCTGTGTTTTACGGTTTTGGCGCGGCAATCCAGAACGTGAATACCGGCGAACTGGAACATCAGATGGAAGAGGGCAGTGACAAGGCCCGGAAGCTGTTACATATTGTGAACAGGCCGACCCGGTTTGTAAATTCAATCCAGGTCTCGACCAATATCATCGGCATGATAACCGGTGCGTTTATCGTAGAACAGCTGGGCGGCAGGCTGACCCGGATTCTGGAACAGATCCAGACGGTGGAAAGGCCGTGGCTTTCCGTTGCCAGCTTACTTCTGGTAGGAACCTTACTGATAATCCTGTTAATCAGCTTCGGAATTGTCATCCCCAAGCATTTTGCGGCGAGAAACCCGGAAAAATGGGGATATTCCCTGCTTCCGGCGGTGACATTACTCATGGTGCCGCTGATGCCGTTTACGTGGCTGGTCAACGGCGTTGCGTTCATCGTTCTAAAGCTGGCCGGCATTGATATGATGGCGGACAGTGAGAATGTGACGGAGGAGGATATCATGTCCATGGTCAATGAGGGCCATGAGCAGGGCGTGTTAGAAGCCAGTGAGGCGGAGATGATTACGAACATCTTCGAACTTGATGATAAAGATGCCGGCGACATTATGACCCACAGAAAGAATCTGGTGGCCTTAGACGGCGCCATGACTCTGCGGGAAGCGGTTGATTTTATTTTAAAAGAGGGGTATAACAGCAGATACCCGGTTTTTGATAAGGATATTGACGATTTTATCCGGATTCTTCATATGAAG
>CAUEKH010000461.1 GCA_959018155.1 uncultured Hungatella sp. | reverse complement strand
GTGGGGTATGACGAGGGCGGCCAGCTCAGCGAGAAGGTGCGCCGCAATCCATACTCGGTGATCCTGTTTGATGAGATAGAGAAGGCCCATCCCGATGTATTTAACATTCTGCTTCAGGTGCTGGATGACGGACACATCACCGATGCTCAGGGCCGTAAGATTGATTTTAAGAATACGGTCATTATCATGACATCGAACGCGGGGGCGGAGAGCATTATTTCCCCGAAGCGTCTGGGATTCGGCGCTGTGGCTGACGAGAAGGCGGATTATAAGGTGATGAAGGATCGGGTGATGGAAGAGGTGAAGCATTTATTCAAACCGGAATTCATCAACCGAATTGACGAGATTATCGTATTCCATCCGCTGAATAAGGGCCATATGAAGGATATTGTGACAATCATGCTGAAAGACATCATGAAGCGGACGAAGGAGCAGATGGATATTACGCTGAACGTAAGCGAGGAGGCAAAAGAGTTCTTAATCAACAAGGGATACGATGAGAAATACGGCGCAAGGCCGCTTAGAAGGACGATTCAGAACTGCCTGGAAGATAAGCTGGCTGAGGAAATCCTCGACAGCCTGGTGAAAGAAGGGGACGAAGTCACAGTGGAATCTGCCGGAGAAGAGTTAAAATTTTCCGTGGGAGAGCCGATAAAAGAACTAGCCAACTGATGTGATTTCGTGTATAATGATGACAAGCGAAACAAGAAAGTTCTTCGCGAGGAGGATAAGTTAAGTAGAATACTAGGAGGGCGAACAGATGCCGGTAATTGAAGAATTAATCCGTACAGAACAGGATGGAACAATCAGTTTTGGTAACTATCAGTTGGAAACAAAATCCAAACTTCAGGATTTCGAGCATGATGGGGATTTATATAAAGTCAAGACGTTTTATGAGATTACGAAACTGGAGCGCAACGGCATGTTCGTGTATGAATCGGTACCGGGAACCGCGGTAGAGCATTTTACCGTATCCAATGATGGCGTGGAATTCCTGGTAGAGGGCGATAAAGACGCACAGCTCACCATTCAGTTGGAGGACGATACAGAGTATGAGGTATTCGTGGACGATGCCGCCGTCGGCAGCATGATGACCAACATGAGCGGAAAGCTGTCTGTCAGTGTGGAACTCAACGAAGGAGAGCCGGTAGCTGTAAAAGTAGTAAGAAGGTAAAGACAACAGGAAGAGAATGGGCTGGCGGATGGTCGTCAGCCCATTTTGACTGAAGACGGTGACCTGTGCGCGGAGTGTGCAGGTTATCGTTTTGGAGAACAGACCGCTTTGTGGATACGGGAAGGAGTAATATGGCGAAATCGAAGGCAACATCATTTTTCTGTAAAGAATGCGGCTATGAGTCCGCCAAATGGCTGGGACAGTGTCCGGCGTGTAAGGAATGGAATACATTTGTGGAAGAGCCTGTGGCGAAGAAGGAGACGGCGGCCAGGAGAGGGATTGGAAGCGGGAGTATTTACGGGGCCGCCGGGGCCGCCGGGGCAGCAGGCACAGCGGCCGGAAATGGAACGTTCGGACGGGTGAAGCCATCGTATCTTTCGGAGATTTCCTTAGATGAACAGGACCGGATGAAGACCGGCTACGAGGAACTGGACCGGGTGTTGGGCGGCGGCGTGGTGAGAGGTTCCCTCGTCCTGGTTGGAGGCGATCCGGGCATCGGAAAGTCCACGCTGCTCTTGCAGGTGTGCAGAAATTTAGCGGCATTTGGACAGAAGGTGCTCTATATCTCGGGAGAAGAGTCCTTAAAACAGATTAAGCTGCGCGCCAACCGGATCGGGGCAGTTTCAGGGGAACTGCTGTTCCTGTGTGAGACGAATCTTGAAACCATAGAGGCGGCGATTGCGGACGCGAAGCCGGATGTGGTGATCATCGACTCGATTCAGACCATGTTTCGGGAGGAACTGTCCTCCGCGCCGGGAAGTGTGGGACAGGTCAGGGAATCCACCAATCTGCTGATGCAGATAGCCAAGGGCGCGGGGATCGCCATTTTTATCGTCGGTCACGTGACGAAAGAGGGCGTGGTGGCCGGCCCGAGGGTGCTGGAGCATATGGTTGACACCGTGCTTTACTTTGAGGGCGACAGAAGCGCTTCCTACCGGATTATCCGCGGGGTGAAGAACCGTTTTGGATCCACCAATGAAATCGGTGTGTTTGAGATGCAGGAGAGCGGCCTTGAGGAGGTGAAGAACCCTTCCGAGTATATGTTAAGCGGAAGACCGGAGGATGCCTCAGGCGCCGTGGTTGCGTGTTCCTTAGAGGGGACGAGGCCTGTTCTTCTGGAGGTTCAGGCGCTGATTACGCCGACTCTCTTCGGAATGCCGAGGCGCACGGCAGCGGGAACGGATTACAACAGGGTGAATCTGCTGATGGCAGTTTTGGAGAAGCGGTGCCACTACGAACTGTCCCGGTTTGACGCCTATGTCAATATCGCAGGCGGAATGCGGATGAACGAGCCGGCCCTGGATTTAGCTATCGTGATGGCCGTAATTTCCAGCTTTAAAGACAGGGCCGTGGATCCGAAAATGATTATTTTCGGTGAGGTGGGCCTGGCAGGCGAAGTGCGGGCCGTGTCCATGGCAGAACAGCGGGTAAGCGAGGCGAAGAAGCTGGGTTTTGAGACGTGTGTGCTTCCGAAGACATCGTTAGATAAAATGAGGAAAACCGACGGGATACGGCTGATAGGAGTTGAAAGCATCCGGGAGGCAATTGGGCTGATATAAGGAGATGGGAATATGAGAATCGGAATTCTGTCAGATACGCACGGTCTTCTTCGCCGGGAGGTAACCGATGTTTTGCAGTCGTGTGACGCGATTGTCCATGGCGGAGATATCAACAACAGGGAGATTTTA
>CAUEKH010000460.1 GCA_959018155.1 uncultured Hungatella sp. | reverse complement strand
ACGGATATTGCATTCGTTGTTGTGTATACGGACATCTCATCCTCCATTATTCCAAAACTTCCGGCCTGCGTCTACAGCACATCGGAGAAATGCGGCCGCAGCTTTTTGAACACCTTCAGTCCAATCAGCATCAGTGCAATCGTCACCACCCAGAAATAGACTCCCAGAGTCGGACGCATCCAGAAACCGTCACCGGTCAGCATACTGTCGCGGTAACCGGCTACGATGTAATAAAACGGATTGATTTTAAGCAGTGGCGTCAGCCACTCTGGCGGCTGTCCCGGAAGCATATCCGGGGACCACATAATCGGCACCATCCACATGCCAAACTGGAGGACGATCCCAACAATCTGAGCCATATCCTTGAAAAATACGTTGATGGCGCTGGTAAAATACGTAATGGCCAGAGACAGCATGGAACAGGCAAACGAATAGTAGATAATCTGAAGCCAGCTGATTCTCGGCGGAATGCGGTAGGCCAAAAAGACCACAATCATGATCACCGCAAAAATCCCGTGCACCATAAGGCAGGACAGCATCTTGATAACCGGGAGGATTTCCACCCGGAACACCACCTTTTTCACCAGATAATTGTACTCCTGGAGACAGTTTGTCCCGGCATTTAAAACCTCACTGAAATAAAACCACGGCATAATGCCCGGCACGAGCCAGAGAACGTATGGATAATCCACAGGCGGCGTACTCCGAAATCCCAACTGGAATACGCAGAAGTAGACCATAATTGTAGCCAGCGGCTGTAAAAACATCCACACAATTCCGAAATAGGATCCCACAAATCTTTTCTTAAAGTCTGCCTTTGCCAGATCGAGAATCAGCTTCCGCTTCTGTACAATTTCTTTCAATAAGGAAACCAGATAATTCATGGTTCTCTCCTCTCTGGTTAAAATTTGAATGTGTCCTTAATTCCACTCCACTTCTGATCCTTGTCGGAGATAATCAGTTCCATTCCCTCTTCAATCGGCCACTCAATGCCAATCTCCGGATCGCTGTAGAGGATTCCGCCCTCATCGCCCGGATGGTAGAAATCGGTGCACTTATAGGCGAATTCCGCCTCATCAGACAGCACCAGGAACCCATGGGCAAAGCCCTCCGGGATATAGAACTGCTTCTTATTCTCCGCAGATAACTCCACGCCGAACCATTTTCCATAAGTCTCGGAATTGGAACGCAGATCAACCGCCACATCGAATACCTTTCCTCTGACAACGCGAACCAGCTTGCCCTGAGGATACTGCTTCTGGAAATGAAGGCCGCGGAGAACGCCCTTCACAGACATGGACTGGTTGTCCTGGACGAATACCATGTCAAGCCCTGCTTCCTTAAAATCATTCTGATTGTATGTCTCCATAAAATATCCTCTGGAATCCGGAAATACAGTCGGTTCAATCACATAAAGTCCTTTAATGTCACACGGTGTTACTTTTATCTTTCCCATAATTATTTACTCCTTTTCATCGTTTTATCATTTCTCGTCTTGTAGCATTCTATCACAACTTGCCCCGGATTTCCACAGGATGGTAGATTTTTGGAGATTTTTAGCGCCTGGAAACTCAAACGGGCACTTGAAAATCTCAAGTACCCGTTGTATAATTTTCTTAGAAGGAGTCAAAAGGTTGGAGCTGTCCGGTGACTGCCTTCGGATAGAGACGCAATTTTAAGTTACGGGCTATCCTCTAGTGCGAGTAGAGGATAGCTCATTTTCTGTTCTGACGATTATCTATGTAAGTCAGTGCTTTAAAAATCACCAGCACCAGCGTTAGTACTTCGCTTATACTCATACATATTTACTCCCTTCGTTTATTTCCGAAAGGCTAATCCTCAGGCTGTCCTCTGACTTCTGCCAATTCATGATACGATTCTATTTTACAACTCCGGTTGTACCCGGGCAATCGAACAGAAGATTAAATTTCCATCTCACTTTTCCCAGTATTCCCGGTTCATCGTAAGCTTATAAACAAGCCACTCCGGCAGCTTCCGATACCTCTTTCCCAACAGATACCCCAAGTACTTAAATCCGCTTTTTACGATAACTCCCGGGATCAGCCAGACCTTCCCCTGACCCATCAGCCACGCGCACGTCTTCTTTACCAGCCGGATCCCCTCACTTTCAGACCGGATTTCCTCAAACACCTCCGGGTGGTCCGCCTGCGATACGGCCAGGTCGAAATTACGCTTCATCTGGGTAATACAACCGTAATTGTGGGAATGGTATACCCGCGCATCCGCCACATAGGCGATAGCCTCGCCACGTTTGCGGATCACATTTCCGGCATAAATCATATCTTCATTAAAAATCGTCCGGCTGATGAATCCGCCTGCCTTAAGAAAAGTCTCCCGGTCATAGGCACAGCAGACGTTGGAGGCGAAGAACGTCTTAATTCCCAGTTCTTCTAAATCATTTGCCGTCTTAATACGGCTCTCCTCCGGATAATTGAAGGATCGGGTGTACTGTTCCGCCAGGGCGCAGTCCCCGTTTGGAAGCTGCCTGGCATACGCCATCACCACTTTTTCCCCATCCGGGCCACTGCCTGACAGCCCGTTTACCAGCGCGCCGATCAAACCGGTATCGGCCGGTACGGCATCATCCGTCATGAATACCATGATATCGGCCGCAGAGTACGAAGCGCCCTGATTTCTCGTGCCGCCGTGGTCGAATTCCTGCTTCGTCACGTGATGGACTTCCAGGTTCGGGAACCTTTTAAATTCCTCATCATTCCAGTATTCCCGGCCTGTATTCATGATGATGATACGGTGAACTGGATAACGCTGTTTTTCCAGCCGATCCAGCAGCTTCTTCAATCTCTCTTTCGGCTTGTACACCGGGATAATCACGTCCACGGTC
>CAUEKH010000459.1 GCA_959018155.1 uncultured Hungatella sp. | reverse complement strand
GTACAGTATCCGCTTGTCCGAATACATTTATTGTTTCTTCCAAGATCGACTGGGCTCCTTATTTTGAATACATTGTAAACTGTGTAGCAAATGGCGAAGCTATTGATGCTGACTGGTGCAAAGGTATAGCCGAAGGTTCTGTCGTTCTTACAGACTTAAATGACGCTGCTGCAGCTGAGGGAACCGCAGAAGCTATTGCAGAAGCTGAAGAAAAATTAGTTTCCGGTGATTTACATGTATTTGATACAACAACATTTACTGTAGATGGCGCTGCTTTGGATTCCTACATGGCAGATGTGGACACAGATGCAGATTACACACCAGATACCGAAGTAATCTCTGACGGATATTTCCATGAATCCGAGATGCGGTCAGCTCCGTATTTCGATCTTCGTATCGACGGAATTACAACATTGAATGAAATGTTCTAAATTATTACATTCACCCAACCGGGCGGGGCATTGACTGCCCCGCCTTTCTATATTTACAGCATATAGGAGGAATTATGGAGGAACAAAAAAACGCGGCGATTGAGTTGCGCAACATTACGAAAACCTTTGGAAAAGTCGTTGCGAATAAAAATGTCAGCCTTTGTGTGAACCGCGGCGAAATCCTTTCCATACTCGGAGAAAACGGCAGCGGAAAAACAACCCTGATGAATATGATTTCAGGTATCTATTTCCCGGACGAAGGTCAGATCTTTATTGACGGTAAGGAAGCAATCATCGCTTCTCCAAAGGATGCCTTTGATTATAAAATCGGTATGATTCACCAGCATTTTAAACTGGTAGATGTATTTTCGGCGACAGAGAATATTGTACTGGGCTTTGAAGAAGAGGGCGGTTACAATATCCGCCGTTCAGCCGAACGTATTCTTGCGATCAGTGAACAATACGGTTTTCATTTAGACCCGATGAAAAAAGTATATGAGATGTCTGTTTCCGAAAAGCAGATGGTGGAGATTATTAAAGTATTGTACCGGGGCGCAGATATTTTGATTCTGGATGAGCCGACGGCAGTCCTGACGCCACAGGAGACCCGGAATTTGTTTGATATTCTGCGGCGTATGCGTGAAGACGGAAAGGCAATTGTCATTATTACCCACAAACTTCATGAGGTCCTGTCGTTGTCCGACCGTGTGTCGGTTCTCAGAAAGGGCGAATATATCGGCACGGTGGAGACTGCAAAGACAAACGAAGCGGAGCTCACCGAAATGATGGTCGGCAAGAAAGTCTCATTGAATATTGAACGTAGTGAACCGGAGAATCCAAAGGAACGTTTAGTAGTCCGCAATGTTAATTGCAGAGACAGGAACGGTGTGCAGATATTAAAGGATGTGTCTTTTACAGCGCGTTCCGGAGAAATTCTCGGTATTGCCGGTATCGCGGGAAGCGGACAGAGGGAGCTTCTGGAAGCGATCGCCGGACTTCAGGCGCTTCAGAGCGGTGAAATCTTTTACTATGATCCGGAGACGGGAGAAGAGAGCAATTTAAGAGATAAAACGCCGCTGCAGATTCGGGATATGGGTGTGCGTTTGTCTTTTGTTCCGGAGGACCGTCTTGGCATGGGACTTGTGGGCAATATGGATATTACGGACAATATGATGCTTCGGAGTTACCGCAGCGGCAAATCGGTTTTTGTTAAGCGTAAGCCGCCGAGGGACCTGGCCCAGCATATTATCGAGCAGTTGGATGTTGTTACGCCAAGTGTTAATACGCCGGTACGACGACTTTCCGGCGGTAATGTACAAAAGGTGCTTGTAGGCCGTGAGATTGCCGCATCACCTACGGTGTTAATGGCTGCTTACCCGGTCCGGGGATTGGATATCAATTCTTCCTATCTTATTTATAATTTGCTGAATCGGCAGAAAAAAGCGGGCGTCGCCGTAATTTTTGTCGGAGAAGACCTGGATGTGCTGTTGGAACTTTGCGACCGCATCATGGTCATTGGTTCTGGTAAAATAACAGGAATGGTCGATGGACGGACGGCAACAAAAGAACAGATTGGTTTACTGATGACAAAAACAGATGGAGGGGAGACGCATGAGTAAAAAGAAACATGAGCCGAAGTTTCATATTGCCAAGCGAGACGCGCTTGACTGGTGGAAATCCTGGCTGATTCGAATCTGCGCAGTTGCGGCTGCCCTGATCGTATGCGCATTGGTGACGGTGGTTCTGACAGGAGAGAATCCAATTGGTGTTTATGTAAAGATGTTTGAGGGAGCCTTCGGAACAAAACGGAGAATATGGAGTCTGGTCCAGAATATTGCGATGCTTTTGTGTGTGTCTCTCGCAGTGACACCGGCATTTAAAATGCGGTTTTGGAATATCGGCGCCGAAGGCCAGGTACTGGCAGGAGGACTTGCCACAGCGGCCTGTATGATTTTGTTCGGCAACAAGCTGCCGAGTGTCGCACTGTATGCTTTAATGATCATCACCAGTTGTCTGGCCGGCGCTGTCTGGGCGGTGATTCCGGCATTTTTCCGGGCAAACTGGAAGACAAATGAGACGTTGTTTACACTGATGATGAATTATATTGCAATTCAGCTTGTATCCTATTTCACCTATATCTGGTCCGTACCAAAGGGATCCGGACAGATTGGCGTTATTAACCAGTCGACTCGTAGCGGATGGATGCCGTCTTTGGGCGGATATGATTATCTGCTGAATATTTTGGTGGTGGCGGGTTTGACGGTGTTTATGTTCGTCTATCTGCGCAGCAGTAAGCAGGGTTATGAAATTTCTGTTGTAGGTGAGAGTGAGAATACGGCCCGGTATGTGGGAATCGATGTAAAGAAGGTTATTATCCGTACAATGCTTCTTTCGGGTGCAATCTGCGGAATTGCAGGCCTTCTGTTAGTCAGCGGAACGGA
>CAUEKH010000458.1 GCA_959018155.1 uncultured Hungatella sp. | reverse complement strand
CTCAGTTCATCGACCATTTCTTCATACTCCTCTTCATTGGAGATACCGGCAATTCGTTTATATATTTCCAGCTTCTGAATCTCATTTTTAATATAAGATGCCGGAATATAAGCATCCAGATTTAAATCCATCACTGTCTCAAAATCATTCTCCATTACCGTCTCACCCTTAAGCTTTAAGACCGCCTCATTGAGCATTTTACAATAAAGATCATAGCCCACCGACTCCATATGGCCGCTCTGCTGCTGCCCCAGAAGATTTCCTGCTCCCCGGATTTCCAAATCCCGCATGGCGATCTTAAATCCTGAGCCAAATTCTGTAAATTCCCGAATTGCTGCCAGACGTTTTTCGGCTACCTCACGAAGGACTGTATTCCGGCGATAAAGCAGAAAAGCATAAGCCGTCCGATTCGAACGCCCGACCCGTCCCCGAAGCTGATAAAGCTGTGACAGGCCAAGACGGTCCGCATCATGAATGATCATCGTATTGACATTGGAAATATCCAGTCCGGTCTCGATGATCGTTGTGGAAACCAGCACATCAATCTCTCCATTGATAAAACGGTACATCACCTTTTCCAGTTCCCGCTCGCTCATCTGACCGTGGGCAAAAGCCACCTCCGCTTCCGGAGCCAGTTTCTGAATGGCCGCCGTCATTTCCACAATGCCATTTACCCGATTAAATACATAATAAACCTGGCCGCCCCGGCCGATCTCCCGGGAAATCGCTTCCCGGACCATTTCTTCGTTATATTCCATGACATAGGTCTGCACCGGCATCCGGTCCATCGGAGGTTCACTCAGTGTACTCATATCCCGGATACCGATCAGGCTCATATGAAGCGTTCTTGGAATCGGTGTGGCCGACAAAGTCAATACATCCACATTTTCCCGCAGCTTTTTAATCTTTTCTTTATGGGCCACGCCAAAGCGCTGTTCCTCATCTACAATGAGTAATCCCAGATTCTTAAATTCAATATCTTTTGACAAAATCCGATGGGTTCCGATCAGAATATCCACCATACCTTTTTTCAGTTCTTTGACCGTCTCCGCCTGCTCCGTCTTTGTCCGGAACCGGGACATGGTCCGGATGACTACCGGATAATCTTTCATCCGCTGAACAAATGTATTGTAATGCTGCTGAGCCAAAATCGTTGTCGGCACCAGGATGGCAACCTGCTTACCGTCCTGAACTGCTTTAAACGCCGCCCGGATGGCCACCTCTGTTTTTCCGTAGCCGACATCACCACAGATGAGCCGGTCCATGATCCGCTTACTTTCCATATCCCTTTTCGTCGCCTCAATAGCCGAAAGCTGATCATCCGTTTCTTCATATGGGAAAGCCTCTTCAAATTCCCGTTGCCAGATGGTATCCGGTCCGTAGGAAAAACCCTCCTGAGACTGGCGCGCCGCATAAAGCTTCAATAAATCCTCAGCCAGATCTTTGACCGCACCGCGCACCCGGCTTTTTGTCCGATGCCATTCTTGTCCGCCCAGTTTGTTCAGTTTCGGCCGTTTCGCATCAGCCCCGGCATATTTTTGAATCATATCCAGCTGAGTTGCCAGAATGTAGAGATTATCTCCGCCGGAATATTCGATTTTGATGTAATCCTTTTCAACCTTATCGACTTCTATCTTTTCTATGCCTTTATACACACCGAGCCCATGGTTCTCATGCACCACATAGTCGCCGATATTCAAATCCATAAAGCTGTTCAGCTTCTGTCCGCTGTATTCGGTTTTCTTTTTGCGCCGTTTCTTCGCCTCTCCGAAAATGTCACTCTCAGACAAAATCACAAATTTAATGAGCGGATACTCCACACCGCTGTGTAGATTTCCATAGCAAATGACAATCTGCCCCGGCTCAGCAATCCGGTCCATCGTTTCTGTTACTACAGCCGGCAATTCATACTCCTGCAGATCTCCGGCCAGATGCTCAGCCCGTGTTCTGGAATTTGCCACCAGCACCATACAATACTTACTACGTTTCCATCGTTTCAGATCTTTAACAAGCAGTTCAAAATTCCGATGATAGGACTGAATCGACTGAACCTCCAGATGATATTTATGCATCGGAGAAAGATAGGTTATTTTCTGGTCCAACGTACTTAACATCAGGCTCCGCCATTTTCCGAGCCGTTGAAACAATTCTTTTTCCGAATATAAAATTTCCATCTGGCCGGGAATAATGTAACCTTTCTCCAGTCGTCCCTTCATGCTTTCTTCAAATTCTCTGGTAACGCCTTCCGCCTTTTCCTGAAGCCTTGCCGGTTCATCCAGAAAAACAAGCGTTTCATTTTTCGGAAAATAATCCAGAAAGGATACCGTCTCCTCATAAAAGTAACGAATCAGGCTGTCCATATTCGTACTGCCAAAGGAAAATCCAAAAGCTTCTTTTACCTCATCATAAAGATGTTTTAAATGGCTCGCTTCCTCAGGTCTTCCTTCTCTCTGAAAAAGCCGGACACCCTTATCCACATCTTTCTTAATCTTTGCCATTCCCTTTTGTATCCTTACCTCTGTAAAGACCATTTCGGCCGCCGGATATATGGAAATTTCCTTATGCCGTTCAATCGAGCGCTGGCTTTCAGCATCAAAACTGCGAATCGTATCAATCTCATCGTCCCAGAATTCTATCCTGTAGGGGCAGTCGTCCGCCAGATTATAGATATCCAGTATTCCACCCCGGACGGAAAACTGCCCCGGACCTTCCACCTGAACAGCGCGCTCAAACCCCATATAAATGAGTCTCCGGATCAAATCCTCCTGATCACAAATACTGCCTTCCCTCAAACGCATAATCTGCTGACTCAATTTTTCCGGCGGCAAAAGGCTGTCCATCAATCCGTCAATTGTCGTGACGACCGTCACCGGCTCCTGTTCCA
>CAUEKH010000457.1 GCA_959018155.1 uncultured Hungatella sp. | reverse complement strand
AGATGTGTACCGGACCAATGCCCAGGCGCTTGACCCCAATTCCAATGGCATTACGGCCGAATTGCAGGCGATTGAACCCATTGCCACCAAAATTAACAGCGACAGTCTTGTTCAGGAAACCTTAGGTTTTATTTGGGAAAACCCGAAAGGCGACCGGGTTCCTACCATGAGGCGTGATATCTACCAGGGCCTCTATCAGTATACTTTTTTTAATCCCTACATTAAATCCATCAATGTGGTTTTAAATGACGGAACGAATATCTGTATGGGGAGTGACGCCGACATTGAACAGTTTGACAGAAACAATCTGGAACACTTAATTGACGAGGCAGAGGGGCGGCTTATCTGGGAATACGCCATCACAGCCGGCAACGATGTGGTGGGCGGACGGGAAATCCGCCAGCTTAAATATCTTCATCTGCGCAAGCTGGCTTCCCTCTATATCGTTGTGGATATGAAACATCTCGTTCAAAATGCCTTATCCGGCGCCGGATATCCGCCGGCTGACTCCCGTTTTATCCTTATGGATAACGACAGGCGCTTCTATCCGCAGGAACCGTATCACGATGATATCTACCGCCGCCTGCTTGATACCATGAGCAGTTCCGGCGACGACTACACCATCGCTTCCATTGACGGCAGGAATGAATTCATCATCACCGGGACGATTCCCTATACTGGTTGGTGCTACCTCTACTTCCGCGATTACGACTCCATTTTCCATGATGTGCAGGTGGCCAAACTCCGGATTTTCATATTTTCACTCTGCTTCGGCATTGCGGCCCTGGCGATCGTACAGCTGGTATTTCGGAGAATTTTAAAGCATTTGGATTTCCTGGTAGAGAAGATCCGCAGATTTGGCGGCGGAGAGCCGGCGCCCTACGATGAGCGCGGATACGACTATGAAAACCGGCAGGATGAGATCGGGCAGCTTCACCGCAGCTTCGATGAGATGACAAAGAGCGTAAAGGTCTTAAGAGACGAGAATTACGATAAACAGATTCTTCTGCGCGACGCCACCATCAAGATGCTGCAGCAGCAGATTAATCCGCATTTTCTTTACAATACGCTGGACACAATCAACTGGCTGGCGCAGACGTACGGGGCGGATGACATTTCCACCATGGTGCGCTCTCTCGGGAACTTGTTCCGCGCTTCCATCACCGGACAGGACGATCTGATTCCGCTGTCTGAGGAACTGAGCGTTCTCGACAATTATATCCGGATCCAGCGCATCCGCTTCAAGGACCGGCTGATATTTGAGATGGTGACGCCGGAAGATACTTCCCACATTTACGTGCCGAAGCTCTGCATCCAGCCGCTTGTGGAGAACGCGCTCAAACATGCCATGGAGTATACCGACGAGGTCTGCACCATCCGGGTGACAGTCAGCGAGGAAGAGGAGTTATACCGCATCAAGGTGGCGAATACCGGTTCCCAGTTCGAGGATGATCTGCTGTGGAAAATCGAACATAAGCAGATCACGCCGCAGGGATCCGGAGTCGGGCTTATGAACATTGATTCCCGGCTGAAACTGCTTTACGGGGACCATTACGGCCTGACATTTTACAATAAAGACGGGATGGCTGTTGTCATGCTGTTCATTCCAAAAGAAAGGGAGAAATAGATGCTCAGATTAATGATTGTGGATGACGAACAGATTATACGAGAGGCGCTCTCTGTCATGATTGACTATGAATCGATCGGTTATCAGCTAATCGCGACGGCAAAAAACGGGATGGAGGCGTACGATATCATCTGTGACGAATATCCGGATGTGGTGATCACGGATATCCGGATGCCTATTTTGAACGGGCTCGACTTAATTGACCGTTCCATGAAGTCTGACTCGAAGATTACTTTTATCCTTCTGTCCGGTTACAGTGAGTTTGAGTACGCCAAACAGGCCATGAAATACGGGGTCCGCTACTATCTGTTAAAGCCAACGGACAAGCAGGAACTGATTGAAACACTGATTTCCATTCGCCAGGAGTTAGAACAGAAGGAACTGCAGCGAAAACAGTCCCGCAAACGCCTTCTCGGCGACTTGTCGCTTCCTTTAGAGCAGAGTTTCATCATGGAGGCGTTGGAAAGGCTGGAGGATTTTCCTTCTATTTTCCGGAAATATCAGGCTCTTTTACAGTTCCCCGATACGTGTCTTTATGCCTGTATCTGTACCTTTGTGGAGGAACCGTATTTAAAAAGCTTTCTCGCCGATGTGAAGCGGATTCTCACCGTCAACGGGACGCCGCTCCAGTTTCCAGCCATCTACGTTAAAAACAGCGTAGTCCTCGTGTTTCCCATCACTTCCCTGGATTACCAGGACCGGCTTCGGGAAATATTCGCGGACTTACAGTACCCGGAACAGTCCGTCTCCTTTGAGACATCATTTTTACAGGAAGCCACCACGGAAGCCCTGTTTTCCGGGATTATTATGAAAATATCGAGATTTTCCAGGATCCTTCTCATCGACGGAGGCCAGGAAATCCATGAAATCAGGAACAACATAGCGGCGCCCTGGCGGGTCAGCCAGATCTGCCAGTCCCTGGCCGGGGCGGAGAATGAAGAGAAGACCGAGCAGCTTCTCGACACCACATTTGCCGCTTCTCTTCCGCTGGATGCGGCCAGGAACTTAGCCCTAAGCCTCTTTTTAAAGCTGAACCCGGAAAGCGGCGGCCAGACCATCGACATCGCCTGCGATTTCTTCCGGAGGCTGTACACCTGCTCCGATATCCAAAAAATCAGGGATTTGATGAAGGTTGTCCTTCTTCAGAACAATGCGGAGGAATCCCAGGCAAAGACCAGCGCCAATATCGCGCTGCTGAAATCCTACGTCGAACAGCACCTGGATTCAGAAAATCTCTCCTTAAAATGGCTGGCTGAG
>CAUEKH010000456.1 GCA_959018155.1 uncultured Hungatella sp. | reverse complement strand
TTGCCTCTTCTCCGCGTCATGAGATGGAAATTCATGTGCGTGTGGGAGCGGATTCGGAAGGAAAGATCAAAGCAATTGATGTGTATACCCTTTCCAACACGGGGGCATACGGGGAGCACGGGCCGACCACGGTAGGTCTGTCCGGCCACAAATCGATCCCGCTCTATGGCACGCCGGAAGCGTTCCGTTTCGCTTATGACGTGGTTTATACCAATGTTATGTCTGCCGGCGCCTACCGCGGCTACGGTGCGACTCAGGGAATCTACGCGGTGGAATCAGCAGTCAATGAACTGGCTGCCAGGATGAATATGGATCCTGTGGCGCTTCGGGAAAAGAACATGGTAAGGGAAGGCGCTGTCATGCCCGCTTACTATGGGGAAAAATTAAACAGCTGTGCCTTGGACCGCTGTATGGCCCGGGCCAAAGAGATGATCGGCTGGGATGAGAAATTCCCGCGCGTGGACATGGGAAATGGAAAGGTCCGCGGCGTCGGCGTTGCCATGGCCATGCAGGGTTCCTCTATTTCCAATGTAGACGTGGGCTCTGTGGAGATCCGTGTCAATGATGACGGCTTCTATACACTCTTAATCGGCGCTTCCGACATGGGAACGGGCTGTGATACCATCCTGGCCCAGATGGCTGCGGACTGTCTGGAGTGTGACATGGATCAGATTATTGTCCATGGCACGGACACTGACGTATCGCCTTACGATTCCGGTTCCTACGCTTCCAGCACCACCTATCTGACCGGTATGGCGGTTGTGAAGGCCTGTGAGGAACTGAGAGGAAAGATCGTGGCAAAGGGAGCGCAGTATTTGCAGTGTGACGCAGCGACTCTGGAATTTGACGGAAAGCGGGTTTATCAGCCGGACGGAGAACTGAAAATTTCGCTGAAGGATATTGGAAATAAGATTATGTGCTTCAATGAGGATATGATTTCAGCCGGCGCAACCCACACGTCGCCGGTGTCTCCGCCTCCTTTCATGGTTGGTATGGCAGAGGTGGAAGTCGATAAAGAGACGGGCGCCCTGGAACTGATTGACTACGTGGCGGTTGTGGACTGCGGAACCGTGGTGAACCCCAACCTTGCCAGAGTCCAGACTGAAGGCGGAATCGCCCAGGGAATCGGAATGGCGCTGTATGAGGACATCATGTATACCGACAGCGGACGGCTGATTCAGAATTCCTTCCTCCAGTATAAGCTTCCGACAAGACTCGATGTGGGGAATATCCGGGTAGAGTTCGAGAGCAGCTATGAGCCGACCGGCCCGTTCGGTGCGAAATCTATCGGAGAAATCGTTATCAATACACCGTCACCGGCTATCACCAACGCGGTTTATAACGCGGTTGGCGTGCAGATACGTGAACTGCCGATTACAGCGGAAAAGGTGTACTGCGGGATGAAAGAACTGGAGAAAAGCGGTAATTAGATAAGTAAAAATGCTCAACCAGTCTGTTGATTTCAGACTGATTGAGCATTTTTTGAATGCGGGAAAATATGGACGATCCGCGTGTTTTTACTTTAAGAGCCCCTTGCTCTCCAGAAATTCTTTCGCCACGTCCTTCTCGTCTCTCTTGTCGACCTCGACCGCATAATTCATGGCTCTCATTTCATCATCACTGATCTGGCCGGTAAGTTTTTCCAGAGTCTCATTTAACTTCGGATACTTTTTAAGCGTATCCTGGCGGACAACGGTAGCGCCGTAGTAGGTGGCAAAGATATGTCTGTCATCTTCCAGCAGGGAGACGCCGGCCACACTTAACTGAGCGTCCGTGGTGTAGGCGTTGGTGACATCGATCTCACCGTCAGCCATGGCTTTGTACTTCAGTGCGATATCAATATCCTTCACATCTTTGAAATTGAAATTGTAGGCGGAGGCAAGGTAATTGAAGCCATCCTCACGTTCCATGTAATCGGGATTTCCGCCAAAAACGAGTTTGTCGGAGACGGCCGCCAGATCCGAGAAAGTCTTTAACTGATACTCGTCAGCGGCTTCCTTTCTGACAGCCAGTACATAGGAATTCTGGAATCCGTAAAGGCCGGTCCAGTGGAGTCCCATTTCTTCATAGCCCTTCTGGAGGTTTTCATAGAGGACATCAGGATCATTTTCCTGTTCCTTCTTTAAAACGGTAAGCCAGCCGGTTCCCGTATATTCCGGATACAGGTCGAAATCGCCTTTTTCCAGCGCGGGCTGGATATTGGTGGTACCGCCGCCAACTCCTTTCGTAATCTCAACCTTCACCCCTAAATCGTGCTCGATAAGCTGGCCAATGATCTCTGTCAGAACGTACTGTTCCGTCATGGGCTTGGAAGCGATTTTAATTGTCCCTGCGTCTTTTTTTGCACATGCGCCGAGGGAGAGGGCCGCAAAGGCAGCGATTCCCAGTGTTGCGGCAGCGAGTAATCGGTTCCGTTTTCTCATATTTGTTTCCTCCTGTAAATGTGGCGGTTCCTGGTGAAGAGCAGAACCTGTGTGAATGGTACGTGTAAAAATGCAACCCGTATGGCTCTCTTTTTATCCGTTGACCAGCCTTTTTACAAAGTCTGTCGCGGGATTATTCAACAGTTCATCCGGGGGGCCGTCCTGAATGATTTTTCCCTGATCCATGACGAGGACGCGGCTTCCCAGCTTTAGCGCCTCCCTGATATCGTGAGTGACGAATACGATGGTTCCTCCCAGTTCTTCGTGGATTCGAAGGATTTCCTCCTGAAGCCGTTTCCTTGTAATCTCGTCGACGGCGCCAAACGGCTCGTCCATCAGGATAATTTTCGGCCGGTTCATTAAGGCGCGGGCGATGCCGACTCTCTGCCGCTGGCCGCCGGATAGTTCGCTGGGATAGCGCTTCAGCATATCCGAATCCAGGCCGACTGTTTTGACAAGTTCCCTGACCC
>CAUEKH010000455.1 GCA_959018155.1 uncultured Hungatella sp. | reverse complement strand
TTCCTTCACCACCCGCTCGTCGCAGGCCATTTCCATATCCTTGCACATCAGCAGGAAGCTGATCCAGGAAAATGGATTGAACCAGTGAATCAGCACCATCAGAAAACCAAGCAATTTGACAATCTGATCCCCGCGTCTGATATGGATTCTCTCGTGAGCCAGAATCATCGCCCGTTCCTCTTCGTCAAGCCCGCAGGGAAGGTAGATAACCGGTCTTACAATTCCCAGGACAAACGCCCCTTCAATCGAATCCGATTCCCGAATTCGCTTATCCACCGCCACCGCTGTGCCAAGCCTCCATTTGAGGCGGATATACATGGCAAGCTGATGGAGAAAAATCACAAGCATACCGAGTTCCCAGACGATCAACATGACGAGAAATGCCGTCTGAATCGGATTTACAGAATCGGACTCATGCTGTTCTCCCGCCATCGTCCTCTCCAGCAAACGATTGACCGGTCTGTCCACAAAAAATACGCCTGAGTGGATAGAAGGCGCCTCCTCATAGATGATTCTTTCGCCAACCGCTTCCGAATAGACGGGAATCAGACTGAAATCCGAGTGAAGCGGGACAGGATTAAGAAATCGAAATAAAACCACCAGCCACAGCAGATAAGAGTATAGCTTCGGCAGTTTTTTTAAGAAAATCCGTAACAATATGACGAACCCCGCAGCAAAGCTGGCCGTAATACTCATATTCAGCAGGGTAACCACCAGATTCTCCATCACTCCACCGCCTTCTCTATCATCTCTTTCAGTTCCTCCGCTTCCTTCTTCGTCAGCTTTCTGTCCTTCAAAAACGCCGTGACAAAGGCTGGCAGAGAACCGTCGAAGTTCTTATCCACCACAGTCCCGCTCTCATACCGCTGTACCTCCTCGCGGGAGACCAGAGCGCGCACCACCGCGTTTTCATTTTCCACAAATCCCCGCTCCACAAGCTTTTTGAGCACCGTATAGCAGGTAGACTTCTTCCACCCCAGCCGCTCCCCGCACAGCCTGGCCAGCTCCGTGGATTTTAACGGCTCCCGCTCCCAAACAATATTCATAAACCGGTATTCACTCTCGTACAACTTTTTTTCTTCCATCGGGATGCTACCTCCTCATCTCTGTCCTGTATCTTCTCAGTCCTGTATCTTCTTAATAGAAATATTCATCTCATTTCCCATTCTCCATCTATCCAACTCCATGCACAGGCAGCACATTTATCTGGCATAGGTCTCAAAAGCAAACAGGTCTATTGCAATAGTCCTCTTATCAAAGAGTCTATCACAATAGACCAGCACTGTCAATATCCAACTCACTCATTCAGATACAGAAAATCACCTGTCAAATCGCAAAGCTTATATCTGATTTCTTCATCCATTCTACTTCATCAATTCTCCTGTCACATCCTTCGGAATTGTAAATTCCACAACTCCCATATATCCGGGTGCCACCGTATACTCATCAAACACGAGAACCAGTTCTCCATTTTCATTAAAATAGAAGCTTTCATCGCCGGTAATCTCATTAAAATCTTCCGCTGCTTCCTCTCCCGACCCGTAAAAATACATTTTTGAATTGTCGGCAGCCATCTGCTCTTCCATCTGTTTCTTGATATTGTCGCTGAGCAGAGTAATATAATCCGGTTTATCCGCAAATAAATCCTTCAAAGTAATCACCTGTCCAGTTGACTTATCGATCGTAAAGATTTTCACGTAATCCGCGCCGCTGGCCATAATGACTGTGGTATTAATGCGAAGGGACAAATATTTATCACTATCCGTCACCACATCATAGCTGGAAGTCACAGAATAATGTCCGTCGCCCGTCTGATCTGCGGCCACTTCCTCTTCATACTCCTTAATCAGCTGATTTGCGTACTCCTCAATCGACTTATTGACCACCACATCCGCCTTATCATCAATCGAAATCTGCGGTACATCAATCTTAGCCTCATAATTATCCTTTGTATCCTCAAAAGTCCGGAAAGTCACCACCTTAGCGATCGCCCCCACAATCGGGATATTCTCCATCGCCTGAGCCGTAATCGGGCTCACATTCGCCATAACCGTAATTGCCAGCATCGCCGCAGCAGCTGTAAGTCCTGTATTTCTCATAATCTTTCTCATTTTTCTCTTCCTTTCCTCTCTCTTCGCCTGTTCAATTCCCAGCCTGATGCGTTCCTTCGCCGCCTCAGGAACCGGTATTTTATCATATTCCTGTCTCATAGCATCAATTTTCTCTCGATTTTCCCGTTCCAAAACAGTTCCTCCTCTCACAGATAATCCAGCCGCGCCGGTTCCAGTTCAATCCGCAGTTTCTTAAGTGCCCGGTACAGTCTTGCCTTCACCGTATTCACATTACAGTCGAGAACCCGGGCAATCTCCTCCAACTTCAATTCCTCAAAATACCGAAGAATCACGACTGTCCGCTCCCCCTCCTCCAGGGACTTAAGAAGCTCCATCGGGTCACTTTCCCGGTATCGATCCTCATGAGGAATCACAATCTCATCCAGTCCCACCTGTTCCTTCTGCCGTTTCCTCAAAAAATCCACAGCCGTATTCATCACAATCCGGTAAATCCAGGTAGAAAGGAACTCCGGTTCCCTGATGTCCCTGCAATCCCGTATCACCTTACAGGCGCTCTCCTGAACAATATCCAGTGCATCCTGTTCATTATTCACATAGCTAAAGGCGAGCCGATAAAACCTCTCATATTCGTCCAGCAGGATTCGCTCCGCCAAAGCTTCAATATTCTGTCTCAAATTCTGTCCTCCTCTCTTTCGCTTCTGACTATTAGACGCAACAGCATTGCAAAAAGTTGCATCATACAAAAAAATAATTATATTTCTATTTTCCCCCAATCATAATCCCCTCCCAAATACACAAAAAAAGCCCGCAGGCCACACCCTCGCC
>CAUEKH010000454.1 GCA_959018155.1 uncultured Hungatella sp. | reverse complement strand
GGTCATGCTCTCGGAGAATCCGCAGAATTCAGCTGTCTCTCTGGCAACCGCTTCCACACGGAGTTTATGGGATAATTTTCCTGTGGTGGCTTCACCGCTCGGCAAAGTTACAGGAATATTATCATAGCCGAAGAAACGGGCAACCTCTTCGGCCAGATCGGCCTGGCCCTCCAGATCCTGACGGAAGGTTGGTACAGTCACTGTCTTTCTTTCCGGATTGTATTTTAATTCCAGAGGTCCGAAATAGGTCAGCATCTCATCTAAGGTCAGATCTGTTCCAAGTAAGTCATTGACTTTCTCAGGGCTGAAAAGAATATCGTGTTCTTCCCGTTTTTCCGGATAAATGTCAACGACACCGTCAACCACTTCACCGGCGCCCAATTCTTCAATGAGCTGGCAGGCACGATTCATAGCATCTATGGCATTATTCGGGTCCAGACCCTTTTCAAATTTGCTCTGGGCATCGGTACGCATGCCGAGTTTCTTACCGGAAAGACGGATATTGGTTCCGTCAAAGCAGGCTGCTTCAAAGAGCATTGTCTGAACATGGTCTGTGATCATGGAGTTTTCGCCACCCATGATGCCTGCAATACCAACCGGCTTCTTGCCGTCACAGATCGCCAGCATGGAGTTATCCATCTTATGACTCTGTCCATCCAATGTCACAAACTCTTCTCCGTCAATGAAACGACGAACAATGATCTCATGATCTTCGATCGTATCCAGGTCATAGGCATGCATCGGCTGTCCATATTCTTCCATAACATAATTGGTAATATCCACAATATTGTTGATCGGACGAATGCCATTGGCTGCCAGACGGCGCTGCATCCATTCCGGTGACGGTGCCAGTTTGATATTTTTAACGACTCTTGCTGTATAACGTGGGCATAAATCCACGTCTTCCACACGAACCTTGATGTAATCGTTGACGTCGCCGCCGCAGCCTTTCACTTCGACCATCGGCGGTACAAAAGGCTTCCGGAAAGTTGCTGCCGCTTCTCTGGCGATACCGAGAACGCCGAAGCAGTCCACACGGTTGGATGTAATCTCATACTCAAATACCACATCGTGAAGTCCAAGGGCTTCCACTGCGTCATCTCCCGGTTTTACGCTTCCTTCTTTGAAAATATAAATTCCTTCTTCCGGCGCTTCCGGATAGAAATCCCGACTGGAACCCAATTCTTCGATGGAACACATCATACCGAAACTTTCCACACCCCGAAGTTTGCCTTTTTTGATCACAATGCCATTTTCCGGCAGAGGACCGCCGTCATGCCCTCCGGCTACCCTTCCGCCTACGCGGACTACAGGCACCAGATCACCTTCATGGACGTTTGGCGCTCCGGTAACAATCTGAATATTTTCTTCTTCACCCACATTGACCTGGCAGATGATCAGTTTATCTGCATCCGGGTGTTTTTCAATCTTTTCAATCTGACCGACAACAATCTTGTCCAGATTCTTGTCCATTTCCACAAATCCCTCAACCTTTGTACCAGATAAGGTCATTGCATCTGTGTATTCCTGAGCAGTTACATCAAGGCCAGGAACATAAGCTTTAATCCATGATAATGGTGTATTCATTTTTCCTTTCCCCCTTTAGAACTGTTTTAAGAAACGTGTATCATTTTCGTAAAGCAACCGCATATCATCAATTTCATATTTCAGCAGGGCAATTCGTTCAAGACCAACGCCGAAGGCAAAACCGGAATATTCATCCGGATCAATGCCGCTCATGGTCAGAACCTTCGGATGAACCATACCACAGCCGAGGATTTCAATCCAGCCGGAACCTTTACACATACGGCAGCCCTTTCCGCCGCATTTGAAGCAGGTCACATCCATCTCGGCGCTTGGCTCTGTGAATGGGAAATGATGCGGACGGAACTTAACCTTTGTCTCTTCACCGAAAAGTTCTCTGGCAAATTCAGCCAGCGTTCCCTTCAGATCCGCAAATGTAATATGCTTATCAATAACGAGGCCTTCAATCTGATGGAAACACGGAGAATGGGTCGCATCCACCTCATCCGAACGATATACCCGTCCCGGAGCAATCATACGAATAGGCAGCTCCTGAGTTTCCATCGTGTGTACCTGAGTACCGGAGGTCTGGGTTCTCAAAACAAATTCTTTATTGATATAGAATGTGTCCTGCTCATCCTTTGCCGGATGGTTGTCCGGTATATTTAAAGCTTCAAAATTATAATAATCCTTTTCAACTTCCGGTCCTTCAATCACTTCGTAGCCCATACCAACGAAAATACGCTCTACCTCTTCAAGAGCAATGGTATTCGGGTGACGATGACCTACATTGCTCTTTTTTGCCGGAAGGGTAACGTCGATCACCTCAGCCTTTAACTGGGCCTCCCTGGCCTTTCTGGCCAGTTCGGTCTTCATCTCCTCCATCTTTTTCTCAATTTCGGAACGGGTCTCATTCACCATCTGTCCAAAAGCCGGACGCTCTTCCGGCGCAATTTCTTTCATGGACTTCATGATGGAAGTCAATTCACCTTTCTTACCCAAAAAAGCGACACGGATATCATTCAGCTTTTCCAGCGCACCGGCTGCTTCAATCTGAGCCATCGCATTCTGACGGATTTGCTCTAATCTGTCTTTCATCTCTATCGATTCCTTTCTAAATAATATTCAGGGCATAAAAAAAGCCCCTTTACACAAAGGGACGGATTCTTTCCGCGGTACCACCCTAATTCCAGACGTTAAATGTCTGACACTCGGATATGCGTAACGTGCACCAACGTCATCTCCTACTACCAGAGGATTCAAAGATGCGGCTCCTGTGGGAAATTCAACACATATCCGAACTTAAACCGGCTTCCACCCGATGACCGATTCTCTCTGTAAGAAAATATGCGTCTACTGACACATTCACAGCCTTTA
>CAUEKH010000453.1 GCA_959018155.1 uncultured Hungatella sp. | reverse complement strand
ACAGTTCCGCAGAGTAGGCGAGTTCCTGCTCATACAGTTCCCGGACTCTCTCCTGCATCTGCTTTTCTTCCGTGACATCGACAAAAACGCAGTAAAAATACTTTTCTCCGTCTCTTTCCGTGAACAGCTGAGCCTTGTTGGAAATCCACTTCACCGACCGGTCTTTGCATATGAGGCGGTGTTCCACATGAAGAGAGGTTCCCGTCTCCAGCTGCTTTGCGATGGTTTCTTTTATTGCAGGAATTTCTTCCTGACAAAAGATTGCCGTCATGCGGTTTCCCAGCCCGGCAAATTCTTCTTTCGTATATCCGACAAAATCATAGAATCCCGCATTGGCTTCTATGACAGAAAAATCATCATCATACCGGCACCGCAGCACGGCGCCTGGAATATTGTTGTAGAGATGAAGCACTTCCTCCTGTGCCTCTTTCTGAGCCGTAATGTCGATGCAGACAGACGTGACGGCATCACGGCCGTCTTCCGCTGCCATTCTGCGCCCCATATCGTGGACCCAGATAAAGGATCCATCCTTTTTCAGCATCCGGTATTCGACTTCATATTCTTCTCCCTGCAGAAGCTGTGCTTCCACAATATCTTCCACCCGTTTCCGGTCATCGGGATAGATGCAGTTGGAAATCAGACCATCGATCTCTCTGCAGAATTCATCCTGGTTCTCATATCCAAGGTATTCCAGCATCCGCTGATTAATAAAATAGAAAGGGAAGCCCTCGCCAACGTAGCCTCCCATCATACCTCCGGCCAGTGTATCATTTAGAAACTCCAGCCTCTGCTCCGCAATATTCTTCACCACCAGCGTCTCCGGATAATGTTCTTTCCCCCGCTGGCTGATTCCCGGTTCAGCGGCGTGGCAGTTACAGATGTACCACACGCCCTCCTGTCTGGAAAGTGTGAAAAAGAACCGGAGAATCCAGCAGTAGAAGGAATTCTTCAACTGCAGTTCTGAGGAGATGAGACAGATCTGATCCGTCAGATGACGAACATGAATGATCGACAGTTCCATCGCAAACGGTTCATGAATCTCGCTGATATCCTGGCGCACATACGCCTCCATCTCCTTATACCCTTTCACACACTCATCAATACCCGTACCGATAAAGCTGATATCGTCCGTCAGGAACGCCATCGTCTTTTCCAAATCCCGCTCAACAAACCAGGAATGACAGAATTGTCTGACTGTCTCCTTCTCATCCACCTGTAGCATCATACTCTTCCCTTTTCTTTATCCCCATTTTCTTCCCGGCTCTGAGCCAGCAGCTGTTCAAATTCCGCACATGGCATCGGTTTTGCGAAATAGTATCCCTGTACATAGTCACAGCCAATCGCCCGCAGACGGTTAAGCTGTTCCTCTGTCTCCACTCCCTCTGCCACCACGCTCAACTCCATCCAGCGCGCCAAATCAATGATAAACTGAAGGATTCCCTTGCTTGCCGGCTTCGCCGTTTCACTCTGAATAAATCCCATATCGAGTTTCAGGATATCAATTGGCATATCATTCAACATATTAAGAGAAGAGTAACCGCTCCCGAAATCATCCATCTCAATGATAAATCCCAGTTCCCGCAAATTCGCTACCGTATCAATAATCTGTCTGGGATTTTCAGTATAAGCGCTCTCTGTTATCTCCAGATGAAGTCTTGACGGCTGCAGGTTGTATTTTTCCACAATACTCATCAGAATATCCGGTAAATCAGCGTTGTAGATATCGGCACGGGAGACGTTGACTGATACGGAAATCTTCGGATATCCTTTGTCTTCCCACTCCCGCAGCTGCAAACAGGCCTGCTCCCACACATACTGATCCAGTTTTGTGATGAAACCATTTTTCTCAAAAATCGGAATAAATTCTGCCGGCGACTGAAATCCCCACTCCGGATGGAACCACCTGACAAGGGCTTCGGCTCCGATCAGGCTCTCATCTTCTATTCTGTATTTTGGCTGGAGATAGATGGCAAACTGTCCACCAGCCAGCGCGGACTCCATACTGTCCGTGATCGCCTGATTTTTCAGCAGATGGCTCCTTAAGCGGTCATCGTACCGCGCAAAATACTTGCCGTACTGGCCCTTAATACTTCTCGCAGCCAGAATTGCCCGATCACACATCTGCTCGACAGACAGATCCCGGTTCTCAACGTAATAGATTCCCCACTTCATGACAATATTTCTGACTTCCATCAGTTCGCTGATCTCGTTATTCGCCTTCATAAAGATCTGATCCGTATAATCTTCCCGGTGTTCTATCAGACAGGCAAACTGGTCGGAGTTTAAACGGCCGCAGATTCCTCTTCCATCGACCTCGCGCTCATACATGGCCGCCACACCGCAAAGCAGCCGGTCACCGGTCGGAATTCCGAACACATCATTAATCAACTTAAAATTCTCAATATCGGAACAGATAATATCATACTTACGCTCCTGATTCTGTACAAAGATTTCCCTCACCTTCTGGTAAAAGAACTCCTTGCTGTACACCCCCGTCAGCCTGTCGTACTGGATTAAATTGACCATGGCAGCCGTCTCACGCAAATTAATGATACTGGCTACACGGTGAAGGATAATCTGAGGGCGGTACGGCTTGGCGACAAAATCTGAAGCTCCATGAGACAGCGCAGCCACCTCGTCTTCTTCTGCATCATTCTGGGTTGTTACGATTACGGGGATCGAAGAGTAGGCAGGATCTGCTTTTATAATAGAAAGGAAGGTATAGCCATCCATAACCGGCATGACAATATCAAGGAGAATCAGAGAGATTCCCTCCCCGTACTGTTTTAACACCTCAAGGGCTTCCTGTCCGTTCTCCGCCTCCAGCACATCATAACTGTCCGCCAGAATCTGACACAGAATCCCACGGTTTAACATATTATCTTCGACAACCAAAACCTTTTTCCGTA
>CAUEKH010000452.1 GCA_959018155.1 uncultured Hungatella sp. | reverse complement strand
GCTTTGTTTTTAAGCTTTTCTCGTATTTCTTCTCCTCTTTCTCAATCGCGGCGATTCCCTCCGCAATCTGGCTTTTACTCAGCACCATCTCCGTTGCCGGGTAGATTTTTACCCCTTCCAGCTGTTCAATGGAACGCTGGCTCTCGAGGTCAAACGTCCGGATAGAGTCGACCTCATCATCCCAGAGTTCGATTCTGATTGGAAGCTCCTCAGTCAGCGGAAAAACGTCAATAATTCCGCCTCTGACAGAGAACTGCCCCATCCCGTCCACCTGGGCCATCCGCTCATACCCCAGTCCGGTAAGGCGCTCCTTCCACTCCTCGCTGTCCAGGGTCTGCCCCGACTCGACCGTCAGGATCTGTTCCTTCAGCGCCTCCAACGGGAGTAAATGATCCATCAGCCCGTCAAAGGTAGTGACTACCACTCCGCCGGAGTCCTCCGCCAGATGACGGAAGACTGCCATACGCTGCTTCGTCAGAAGGTTTCCGTGGATATCCGCGTTAAAGAACAGCAGATCCCTGGCAGGGCAGAGCCACACATCCGGCCGGAAATTCTTAAAATCCTCATAGATTTCCCTCGCCCTCGTATCATCGTACGTAACAACCAGCTTCCAGGGGGCCTCCTTAGCCGCTTCCTGCATGAAATGGACCTTCTGGGAATCCATGCAGCCGCTTACCAGTACCGGCCCCTTCTTCCGCCTCAAATCCAGGTCCGCATCCTCGAATTCCTTCAACTCCCTCAATGGGATTTCAAATATATCACTCATGGTTTTCCTTAGCCCTCGCATTAAAATGGTTCATCGCCGCGTCAGCTCCTTTTTCAATCATCATACAGACGGCGTCCGCCGCATCGTGGTACGCCGTATCCATCAGTTCCCGCTGCTCCTTCGGGAACCGGCCAAGCACGTAGTCGGCCAAATCCATCCCGCGCGGTTTCTCCCCGACGCCTACCCGGACTCTCGGAAAATCCTGAGTTCCCAGATGGCTGATAATATTTTTCAGTCCGTTATGGCCGCCCGCGCTTCCTTTTAACCGGATCCTTAAACGGCCTTCCGACAGGTTGATATCATCACAGATCACGATGATATGATCCGGTTCCACCTTATAAAAATCAGCCAGGGACCGGATACTCTCGCCGCTTAAATTCATGAATGTCTGGGGCTTTGCCAGAACCACCTTCTCCCCGCCAATCATTCCACGGCCGTACAGCGCCTTATGCTTCTTCTCCAGAACCGTTGTCCCGGCCTTATCCGCCAGGATATCAATGACCTCAAAACCCACGTTATGCCTCGTCCCGTCATACTCCTTTGTGGGATTACCCAAACCTGCTATCACGTACATATTAACTCTCCTTACTTAGTTCTATATTAAACAGTTCCCGTCTTCATTCCTGTTTTTGAACGCCCGAAAAGCGTTAGATATTCCCGACAGGGGGTATCTAACGCTGCTTTCCCGTTCCCATTTTATCAGGTTCTCAAAGTCCTGTAAAGGGCGCCGCTCTTCCTCTTCAGATGGATATAATAAATAAATCCCGTCAAATCAGCCAAAACCCATCCGATCGGGACAGCCGCCCAGATTCCGATGACCCCGATGGCCGGAACCGCGGAAAGGGTGTAGGCCAAGAGGACACGGGTTCCTAAGGAAATCACCGTGAGGACGACGGACATTCCCGGTTTCGATACGGCCCGGTAGTACCCGTAAAACAGGAAGAGAAATCCGATGCCTAAGTAACATGCGCCTTCAATCCGCAGATAACCGACTCCGACAGCCAGAATCTCGCGTTCCGCCGGGGAGACGAATATCGTCATCAGCGGCTCTGCAAACAGGAAGACCACCGCGGAAATCATGAGGCAGAACACGATCGTCGTCTTCACCGCGCTCTTAATTCCCCGCTCGATCCTCTCCGGCTTGCTGGCCCCGAAATTCTGAGCCGTAAAGGTGGAAAAGGCATTTCCGAAATCCTGAACCGGCATGTAGGCAAAGGAATCGATCTTCACCGCAGCAGCAAACGCGGCCATGACCACAGGGCCAAAGCTGTTGACCAATCCCTGCACCATCAGGATTCCGAAATTCATCACCGTCTGCTGAAGGGAGGTCAGAACGGAAAAGCCCGTTATCTCTTTTAAAACAGCCTTATCCCACTTCATATGACGCCTCTCCGGTTTAAATTCCGGGAAACAGTAAAGGGTATAGACCATAATCCCGATTCCGGACACAAACTGGGCCACAACTGTCGCGGCGGCAGCCCCGGCCACTCCCCAGTGGAATACCAGGACAAACAGCAGGTCCAGCACAATATTTAACAGGGCGGAGACGCCGAGAAACAGCAGGGGCGCCACGGAATTGCCGACTGCGCGGAGCAGCGAGGCGAAGTAATTATAGAGGAACGTCGCCACGATCCCGATAAAAATAATCATTAAATATTCCCGCATCATCGGATAAACCTCTTCCGGCACGCGGAGAAATCCCATAATACCGTCAATCCCCAAAAATACCGCCACATTCAGTATGGCTGCAATGGCTGCAATCAATACAAAAGAAAGGAAGATACTGCTTTTCAGCTGGTCCGTGTTCCTCTCCCCGTACCGGATGGAAAAAACGGCCCCGCTTCCCATACAAAGCCCCAGAAAGATGGAGGTCAAAAACGTCATCAGCGTGTAGGCGGAACCCACCGCCGCCAGCGCTATGGCGCCTAAAAATCTGCCTACAATCAGAGTATCAGCCACGTTATAAAGCTGCTGAAGCATATTTCCCACCATCATTGGAAACGCAAACCGAAGCATGGTTTTCGTAATATCGCCTGTTGTCAAATCAAGTTTCATTTCTAACTCCTGCCAATCATATTTTCCCTATCATATCGTATCAATGAAGGACTTGTCAATCCGTTGTACAAATGGGTTGTTGCTGTTTGCACTG
>CAUEKH010000451.1 GCA_959018155.1 uncultured Hungatella sp. | reverse complement strand
GTTAAATAAAAGAATACCAGCTGCCACAAAGATCCCGGCTGCAGCCAGCGGCAGGCTGAGCAGCGGAATATGCTGGACTCTCTGGCGCTCCCATTCCAGTTTCCATTCAATCTTTCTTCCCGTCAGCCTCTTAATCAGATACAGTAAGGCACCGGCGAAAATAACGGTGAGAAGAAACCAGGGAAATACCGCAGCCACAACCGTACCGCTTATCTCATTTGAAGTGAAATAATCAGGCAGCAGGCCGGGGAACAGGAAAGCCGTTGACAATACTATTCCACCGCTGAGGGAAAAACCTGCGGCAGCGGCGACTGGCGGCAGTATGGAATCCGACAGTTCATATAACAGGCAGAGCGTAATTCCAAATATCAGTAATATCACAGCAGAGCGAAAATCCAGATATGTAAGCCCGAATAAGACAGCGCTCAGCCCGAGGGCGGAAATGATACTCTTTTGCTTATAGATATCGTATGCCGTCTTCTACTTGAAAAAAAAAAACAGAATATTCTGGACTGGCAGCGCCAGAAACAGTATGACAGCATTCATAGCGGTCATATTAAATTCAGTCGGCCGGATGGGAAATACGGCTGTAACCATCAGGGAAACCAAAAGATTAATAAAATAAAACGCGACCCCTGTGACGGCTGAAGACACAAGAACAGCAGGCCGGATGCGCTGTAATCGGAGATGTTTCCGGAAAAACTCCGGATTTTTCCGATAATATCGCAGATAAGGCCACCCAAATCCAATCACGGCGAACGGAAAACATAAAATCCATTCCCATTTCATACCGTAATAGAGAAGCGCGCCAGCCAGTATAAAAAGGACCTCGCAGAGGAAGGCCTCTGCCGCCAGGCAGTTAAAGGTTCTGATTTCCGTGACTTTTCCGTCATCGAGATAATCCCTCGATATATCGTGGAACTGGCAGCCATTTTTTTCATAGGCCTCGATCTGCGCTAACAGACGGCCCGTGTCCGGGGCTGCTCCATTTTCCAGACTCTTCCTGATACCGTTACAGATTTCTTTTGTTTTTGACATTCTGTTCATCTCCCTTTCCATGGTGGAAATACACTGTTCCATACAGGAATGGAGTGACAGGGTCCCGTCATATAATTTGCGGATGGCTTCGATGGGGATATCCAGCTTTCTGAAGAGTTTGATTTCATTCAGTTTCGCGACATCCTCCTCACTGTATTCCCGGTACTGATTTTCCGGATTGCGCCCGGGATTAATCAGTCCCTCCCGCTCATAAAAACGGATATTCTGGCGGGTGATTCCAGTCAGCCTCTCTACCTCTTTGATTGTCATGACAACTCTGCCTCCTTCCTGGCTCCATCGTAAGGGGTATACAAAGTATAATGTCAATCATTTTTTAAAATATTCTCGATTTTTGTTTTTACCAGGTCGAAAGCCACCTCGTTCATCCCGCTGTTGATGATGATATCGGCCAGCGGCTTCGTCGGTTCCACATACAGATAGTGCATGGGCTTGACGGTAGTTAAGTACTGCTCCACCACTCCCTCAATATCGCGGCCCCGCTCTTTCACATCGCGGATTACCCGGCGCAGAATTCTTTCGTCAGCGTCAGCCTCCACAAAAATCCTGATATCAAACATGTCACAGAGGCGTCTGTCGGCAAAGACAAGAATTCCTTCGACGATAATGACCCGTTTCGGCTGTACTTTGACAACGGCTTCCGAACGGTTGTGAACCTTATAATCGTAAACCGGGCACTCGATGGCCTGCCCGCTCTGTAACTGTTTCAGCTGTTTTAATAACAGTTCCGTCTCAAATGCCTCCGGATGGTCGTAATTCATCTTTTTCCGCTCCTCAAAAGGAATCCCATCCTGGCTTTTATAATAATTATCATGGTAAAGCACGGCGATATCATCCGAAAATGCGTCTTTCAGCCGGTTTGTAAATGTGGACTTTCCGGAACCGGTTCCCCCGGCAATCCCGATTAATACACAGTTCATTTTTTAGTCTCCCCTTTCAGTTCCCGTTCCGTTTTGAGCCTTACAACGGTTCAGAATCTCCAGTTCTTCTTTCGTACACCCCGCCTCACTGTATCTCGCCTTCTCATAGAGCCGGTGGTACGTTTCACAGCGTTCTTTCTCCTTCACGAACCCGGTCCGCGTCTCCAGTTCAGACGGCGTGTCCGTGGGAAGCGGTTTCCCGGATCCGGCCGCCTTCTTTCTCCCCAGGATTTCCTTCCGGTACGCTTTTCGTATCCTGCCATTGACGGAGAAATCGATCCACAGCGGCCTGCCGCCCCGTTTTTTTCTCTCCGTCTTTCCCGTAAACAGTTCCGGCTTTAAAAATTCCTTCTCATCCCCGTCGTTTCTGGGCTTCAGCAATCGGATCAGGGCAAAAAACAGCCGCCTGAGCACGAAAAAGACAGCCACGACAAGGATGGCAGCCGCTATTGCCGTGAAAACCACATCGAGAATTCTGGACAGCAGAGAGACCGTCTGTTCCGTCTCCTCCGGCAGGGGAGGCACAAAAGAGGCCGGTGGCACGTACCCTGCCTGCTCCGCCGCCGGTTCCGGAATCAGGCGGGCCAGAAACCGAAGAAAGGATATCAGACCCCGTTTTAACAGTTCCAGCAGCGAGTCCATGCGAATCCGCGGCAGAATGGTCATGGCGGTTCCGGTGAACAGTAAAAACAGGGTGACACAGACGCCGTTGACCCGATTCATCTGAGCCTTTGGAATCTGATCGGTGGAGAGATGGACGCTCAAAAACTGGTCGCAGGCATGGAGGTGCATGTGAAGAAGATGAACGAGAATCAGGAGAAAAATTCCAATATATCCGATCAGGAAAAGCCGCCTGTCCGGTATCAAATAACCGATGATACAGCTGACGCCGAACAAAACAGCCAGCAGAATATGAAAGCCCGTCATCTCGGCTTCAATCCACC
>CAUEKH010000450.1 GCA_959018155.1 uncultured Hungatella sp. | reverse complement strand
GCTGTATATCATAACCAGACCGAAAACGGTTAAGAAAATCACCGTAAACAAGAGACTGTAATCGTAAAACCGGCGCGGTTTGTTTTTCTTCTTTTTACCACTGTTTTCAGCCATACCACTCCTCCTCGCCTGATACTGAACACGCACTACAGATTACGGACGCACTCCTTAAAAATCTCGCCCCGCTCTTCATAGTTTTTAAACATTCCCCAGCTGGCACAGGCCGGGGACAACAGCACGTACTCCCCGCTGTTGGCATAGGATGCGCAGACCTTCACCGCCTCCTGCATATCTTCCGCATACATGACATTGGTAAATCCATGTCTGTTTGCACACTCTGCTATCTTCTCCCTCGTCTGGCCCAGGAGGACGAGATAACGGACTTTTCCTTCAAAGGATTCGATCCACTCGTCGTACTCTGAATTCTTGTCATAGCCTCCCGCAATCACAATAGTGGGGCCTGGCATGGCCTTTACCGCCTGGATGGCAGCATCAGGGTTCGTTCCCTTCGAATCGTTATAGTACTTGACGCCCGCCTTTTCAGCCACATACTCAATCCGGTGTTCCACCGCCTGAAACGCTTTCACGGCCTCCGACACCACGGAAAGCGGCACTCCCATCTCCATGGAAATGGCCGCGGCTGCCATGACATTCTCATAATTGTGGCGGCCTAAGATCTGCAAATCATGGATGTTCACGATCTCCTGCCGCTCTCCATTTACCCTGCGGACAATCGTGTCACCGTCTAAATAATATCCCTCTTCCAGTTCTTCCCTGCTGCTGAAATAAACCGCCTTTGGACGCAGTGTCTTTCCGAATTCCCGAAGGACGGGATCATCATAGTTCAGAACACAGGCGTCTTCTTCCGTCTGGTTCTCGGCAATCCTTTTCTTTACATCTATGTAGCACTCCATCGTCTTATGACGGTTTAAGTGATCCGGCGTGATATTTAAAATTGCACTGACATTCGGCTTAAAATCCACAATCGTCTCCAGCTGAAAGCTGCTGATCTCCGCAACCGTAACGGACTGGTCCGTGGTCTTTAAGGCCGTAGAAGTATAGGGCGTCCCGATATTCCCGACAACGAACACCTCGTCGCAGTACGCCTTCATGATCTCTCCCGTCAGCGCCGTGGTCGTCGTCTTTCCATTCGTTCCGGTGATGGCTGCCAGCCTGCCCTTTGCAAAATGGTACGCCAGCTGGATCTCACTCCAGATCGGGACAGACTCCTCCTTAAGAACTGAGACAAACGGCGCGTCGAGAGGAATTCCCGGGCTGATGACACAGAGCCCCACCTCTTTTAAATCCTCTTTATCCAGGTTTCCGAGAAGAACCTCTATCTTCTCCTCAGCGCCAAACCTGCTCCTTAGTTCCGTTCTGTCCAGGGCCTCGTTACTGTCGTAGAGAATCACTTCATTTCCCGTATCGAGCGCCATCCGTGCCGCGGCGAGCCCGCTCTTTCCGCTTCCTGCTACTAATATTTTCTGACTCATAATATTTTTCTCCTATAATCCAAGGTATGCCAGGAGGCAGAGAATTGCCGTGACAATGGAAAATACAGCCACTACTCTCGTCTCCGACCAGCCGCACAGTTCAAAGTGGTGGTGGATGGGAGCCATTTTAAAAATTCTCTTTCCGCCTGTCTTCTTAAAATACGTCACCTGAATGATGACGGACAGCACCTCTATCAGATAGATAAATCCAATGATAGCAATAAAAATCGGTATCTGCATCATAAATGCCGCAGATGCCACGAAACCGCCCAGCGCCAGGGAACCGGTATCGCCCATGAACACTCTGGCCGGGTAGACGTTAAATAAGAGAAAGCCCAGAAGGCTTCCCACGACTGCGCCCGTAATCGGACTGATGCCGCTCTTCTCTCCAATTGCCACAACCGTCAGGAATGTGGCAACGAGAATCGTCACACTGGTACACAGGCCGTCTAAACCATCGGTAAAATTCACACCGTTGTCCGTTCCGATTACAATAAAAAAGACGGCCGGTATAAGGAAAATTCCCAGATTTAAATAGAGGCCGCTGCCAAATCCCCCGGTAAAGGGAATCAGCATCGCCGTTCCCACGTCCCTGGAATGGACCAGGTAATAGGAGAAGATCCCGGTAATAATTAACTGTCCTGCCATCTTCTGGATCGGAGTCAGTCCCTCGGACCGCTTCATGACGATCTTGATATAGTCATCTAAGAACCCCACAATCCCGAATCCGACTGTCATGAACAGCACTGGTATAATCTTCGGATAATCCTTCACATAGAACAGGGATGTAATAATAATGCTGGTCAGAATAATAAGACCGCCCATGGTCGGCGTTCCCTGCTTTTTCAAATGGCTCTCCGGTCCCTCTTTGCGGACCTCCTGGCCGAATTTCAGTCTGTGAAGAAATGGTATTACAATCGGGCAAAGGATTGCGCTGATGGCAAAAGCTATAATAATTGCCAGTATCGTCTCGTTAATCATGTCACACCTCAATTTTTTATGTATTGGTATATTCCGTTAGTAGTATACGTCTTTTTTCCTGAATAATCAACTATAGAAATGAAACGCAGAAACAGTTTTTTCCTCTGTTGCCTCAATTCCCAGATAAGGCAGAATATTCCGATAAATGTCGGCAATCACCGGCGCGGCGATAGTACCGCCGTAATAGATTCCCTGTGGCTCATCAATGGTAATCAGCGCAATCACCTGAGGATTGTCGGCCGGGGCGAAACCGATAAAGGAAGAAATATATTTTTTCAAGCTTCTCGGAAGCTTCTCAGAAGTGGCCGTTTTGCCGCCGATCCGGTACCCTTCGATATAGGCTTTCTTTCCGCTGCCCTCCGACACCACCTTCTCCAAAATATAGCGCATCGTCTCGCTGGTCTTAGGCGACACGATCCCTTCTTTGACCGGATACGAGAAGGTATGAACC
>CAUEKH010000449.1 GCA_959018155.1 uncultured Hungatella sp. | reverse complement strand
GATAAATCCCGCTCCCGCTGTATTTCCTCTTCTGGGTCTTTGGCATTGTACTCGCTGCGGTTATATTTGCGGACCCGGCCGGCCTGACTTACAGTCTCTTCATAGACATCCTCATCATCCCGTCTGACTATAAATTCCTCATCCCGCCGTCTTCCGCCGCGGCCGCCATTTCCTCCTCCATTCTTTAAGAGGATAATAATAATGATAAAAAGAATCAGCGCGACAACTCCAACTCCAATCAGCATGTAGAACTGGAGGTTGTAATCCTTTCTGAGTGACTCGTAATCTTCAGCCAGCTTGCTGTAATTACTTGAGGAAATACCGGATGCAAAGTATCTCTGAATCGTCTTCTCCGTCAAATCATACCGGTAGAAATGTTTCTCCCCGTTCCAGTTCATCGCATAGAACAGACAGAACTGCGGATCGGATTCTGAGTCCTCAATCCAGCCGACAACACGCACTCCGTCAATATCGATCTGGCGTTCCACAAAGCCTTCCGGCACCGTCGTATCCGTATCGAGAGGTACAATCACGATTGCCTTGGAGCTTGTCTCCACCTCGACGAACCGTGACCAGCTGTCCCCGGCCGCGTTATAAATGAAGAAGCCTCCATTGCCGCCTGCATCCTGTAAATACAGTAACGTCAAATCTTTCTCCAGACCCTTACCGGCCATCACCTGATTTCCCTTGTAATCGATCGTCTGAACCTCAAAGCCTTCCGGAAGTGCCGCTTCATCAAAGGAAGCCGCAACACTGTATTCTGTATCTCCAATCGTTACCCTGATATCTCCAAATTCCGCTGAAGCAGTCCCTCCCGTTCCGTCAGCCGGTACCGTCTCTCCGCCTTCTGCCTTAGTAACGGTAATGGTATAATTCTTTACAGTCTCCCGGTCTTCCGCTGTAACCTTTACAACGACCTGATTCTCTCCGGCACTCAGTCCTTTATCGCCTTCTAAAGCCACACTTGCCCCTGCATTGGCGGCAACCGCATTGACAATTAAATCTGCGGTATTTCCATCCACGGCAGCCGTATAATTTTCCACCTCCGGAGAAAATTCCGGGGTCAGTGTGCCTGGGGAAATCTTTAATGATTTCAAAGTTGCATCTTTCGAATAAGTAGCCGGAGAGGTAACCTTCACGGTCGAACTTCCCAGCTTATCTACGGTAAGCATCTGAGAATCCGCATCGTATATTTCCTGAGATGTTACGGAAATAGCGGTATTTCCCGCCTGCAGTGCTTTAAACTTCAAGGTAAAGGTAAATGCCTTCTGGTCAGCTGATTCCATGGTTCCAAGGACTTTGATCGCCCCGGCGCCTCCATTGGCATTGGTTCCGCTTACAAATTCCAGAATGTTTGGGTCATACGATAGCATCAGTTCCGCTGTCCCCAGTGCGGAATCACTGGTGACCTTTAAGTTGACTGTCACTTCATTTCCAACCATCTGGCCAAACGGCCCGGCAAAGACCATCATGCAGACTAACATCAGACAGGCAGCCAGCCGTTTCATGCTTTCTCCACGGCCATAAGCCAAATGGCCGCTTCTTCTGTCCCCGCGAATATTCTCAGGGATTCTTTCTATAATAGTTTTCATCTTTATCTCCTATCATCTTCCTCGGTCAGAATATCTCCTGCAATCAGAGTCCCAACACCTTTTTCTGTAAAAGCAGAAGGTCCTGTGAGTTGACCTTTCCATCTCCATTCATATCTGCCGCGCTCTGGCCTTCGGCCGAAAGTAATTCCAACCCCAGCAGATGACGCTGAACCTTTAACACATCTGCGCTGCTCACACGGCCATCCCCGTTGATATCCCCTTTCAGAGAGGAAGCCGCCTGGCCGGAACCGGCTGCGGACTGAGAACTACCTGACTGCTGGGACTGGCCATTCTGAGACTGACTCTGCCCGTTTTCTGTCTGACCTGACTGCCCCTGCCCGGAGACACTCCCCTGTGGCAGTCCCGGAACAACACCCTGTCCGGAACTGACCGTTCCCTGCACCACCATCTGCGTGCTTCCCGGCGCCTGACTGCTGACGCCGCCGGAAGACTGAGAGGACATTCCTGAAGAACCATCCGGGGCGATTGTAATATTGCTGCCGCCCGGAGTCATAACGCTTCCATCTGTACCGGCCCCGGAATTGCCCGGGCCGCCGGTGCCTCCAGGTCCTTCCGAAGTTCCCTGGCCGGATGGAGTCCCCTGGCCCGCTGAATTTCCCTGGCCAGATGGAGTCCCCTGGCCCGACGGAGTTCCGCCACCAGGATTACCGGTTCCGGAGTTGCCATCGCCAAAGTTACTGGTTCCGCCATTATTATTTCCTGAATTACCATTTCCACCCGGGCCGACGCTTCCGCCAGGACCATAGCTTCCACTTCCGTTCGTATTTCCGCCAGTACTTCCACCGACACCCTCCGTGTACGTAGGACCGTTCTCCTGACGGACCACATGAATCACATAATTTCTGACCGTTCCGTTCTGCGCGGTGACAGAGATTCTGATATCATTTTCCCCGTTCTGTAACTGAACCACACCGGCGCCATTTACCGAAGCCTTCGAGTCGATAGCCGAAGCATTTACTGTAACGCTGGATACGGACGGGTCTACAATTAAGTTATATTCCAGAATATCCTTATTATATGTCGGTGTCATGACAAATCCTGAAATATTTAAATCATACAGCTTATTGTTCGGGCTTCCATCTGTAGTCGGCTGACTGCATGGATTATCCGGCATATTGTTATAGACCGGAATCTTGAATTCCAGAACGCCCTGTTTCACATCGTCACTGTATGCCTTCGCATAGACAGCGCCTTCCGATGCGGCGGCCTGAACATTCGTCATGTACTGATGCTTATAGAGATTGGCGCCCTGGACATTAAATTTTTTCAGATAAAAGGTATCCTGTCCAACTTTTACATAATTATTACCATAATACAGG
>CAUEKH010000448.1 GCA_959018155.1 uncultured Hungatella sp. | reverse complement strand
CCAAAGAAATCCCCGTGTCTCTCCGCCTCCTTCCAATTATTCAATCTGTAATCCGCGGCGCGAATCAGTCAACAAATGCCACAACCCGCACCGGAAATGATTCCACACCCTTAATCGGATAAGGAAATGCGGTTACAGTAAATCGCTTCTTTGGCAGTCTGTTTAAATTCGCAACATTTTCAATTAAGGGGATATCGTGAATAAAAAGCTGTGTGTGATTGGTGTGGTGCTCCGAAGCCGGAAGTTCCACGCCTCCCGCGTCGACGCCCATCATCTTCATGCCTGATTCAGACAGCCAGATAATTGCCTCCTCAGAAAAATAGGGAGACTGAGAATACCGATCGCTTCCGTAAAAATCAGAATATCCCAGATTGCAGAGCACAATATCGCCCTCTTTAATCCCTCCGGCCTCCGCGGCGGCCCGGATAACCCGATCCCTGGAAATCTCCACTCGCTGTCTGATATCAGATAAATCGAGAAGCACAGCTTCACCACAGTAACTTTCTACAGGCATGGCGGCTAAATCGTGCCCATCCGGTAAAATATGGTACGGAACCTCGATGTGGGTGCCGATGTGAGATACCATGTTGATATTTGTCATGATGTACCACTGGTTTTCCAGCCGCACTACATTTTTATTTACGGTTTCTGCACCGATTGTTTCAATGGAAAATTTCCTCTGGACCTTTTGCGGGTCGATGATATGGGTTAAGTCGATAATCTCTGCCATGATGTTCCTCCTGTGTGGCTCACTCTTCAATATTCTGCGGCCCGGTTATGGTGTCGCTTACATGACCGCCGGCTGTGTCTGGTTACGATTGAACTGATGATATGTTTAAATTCTAAATATGTTTAAATTTTAATCTAAAATATATTAGAAGTAAAATAAAATCAAACAATAAAGTGTTTAAATTTAAGACACATTTCGCCCTGGGAAAAATTTACATAAAATGAAATTCAACCTATAATCAGATTATGATAGAAGGAAAATACAAAATTTATAAAACAGGAGGACACCCCATGAAAGACCCGATACAAAAATATTTCCAGGTTGGCACGATCCAGTGGATGAGTTTCCCACCACAGCAGTACGATTTACTGGAATCCGTAAAAAGGCTGGCCAGTGACGAATTTTTCACCGCGGTAGAAGTGACGAAAGTGGCAGACGATGATACGAGAGAGAAACTGAAAAGAATCCTCGCTCAGTCCCACATGAAGGTCTGCTACGGCGCTCAGCCGCGTCTCTTAGGCCCTGGTTTAAACCCCAACGCCATTGAGGAGGAAGAGCGCTTAAAGGCGGAAAAGACCCTTTTAGAGGCAATTGACGAGGCAGAGTATTTAGGCGCTTCCGGTATCGCTTTTCTGGCCGGAAAATGGGCTCCGGAGACGAAAGAGGAAGCCTACAGACAGCTTTTAAAGACAACACGAAATCTCTGCACCTACGCGGCGGGAAAAGGGATGATGGTGGAACTGGAAGTATTTGATTTCGATATGGACAAGGCCGCTTTGATCGGGCCGGCGCCGTATGCCGCGAGATTTGCCGCCGACATGCGGACGACCCACAATAATTTTGGCCTGCTTGTGGATTTATCCCATTTTCCCACAACGTATGAGACTTCGAAATTTGTAATCCGCGAACTTCGCCCTTATATCACCCACCTTCATATTGGCAACGCTGTTGTGAAGCCGGGCTGTGAGGCGTACGGCGACCAGCATCCGAGATTCGGATTCCCGGACAGCGCCAATGATACGGCAGAACTGCTTGATTTCTTCCGCGTGCTGAAGGAAGAGGGCTTCTTCTGTCCGGAAAATCCCTATGTCTTATCCATGGAGGTCAAGCCATGGAAGGATGAGGACGGCGAAATCATTGTTGCCAATACGAAGCGGGTAATTCAGAGGGCCTGGGCGCTGCTGGAAGACTGAGAAAACGCGGGTTCACGATTTATTTAAGATTCTCCACAGCGTAGTACGGCAGATTCCAAGACGCAGAGCCGCCTGGCTCTGATTGCCTTTCATTTCCGCCAGCACAGCTTTTACAATATCTTTTTCTATTTCTGCCAGCGGCTTCTTTAAGTTTAAAGTATCGGGAAGAGCCACTGGCAGAATTGCCTTTTTGCCCTCGTCAGCCAGCGCCTTCTTCACCGCTTCCAAAGAAATGTATGGCCCTGTGCTTTCCGATACCAGTTTGGACAGAAGCCGCTTTAACTGCGTTAAATTGTCGGTCCAGGAAAATTCTAACAGGAGCGGCATGGCCTCCGTGGCGATACCGACGACCTGCTTTTCCAGGCGGGCATTCATTTCGTTGATGAAAAGATTGACCAGCATGGGCAGCGAATCCGTTCTCTGGCGCAGCGGTACGGTGTGAATGCAGATGCAGGAAAACTGGTTCACCAGCCGGAAGGTGGTGTCGGGAATGGCTTTTCCTGGCGTCGTGGTGTAGGAGAACAGGACCTTGTTGCGGGTACAGAGCTGGCTGTCCCGGACCGCGGTAATCAGCCTCTCCAGCTTTTGGCCGGTAAGCGCCTCCAGCCCGCGGAAATAGATCGTGCACTCGTTGGTATTTAACGGCGAGTTGACATTATTTAAGAGAAATGTCCACGTTTTATCAGTGATGACATGAAAATCGATCACAATATAAGGATGATTGCAGTTGGCTGATTTTGTGTAGACACACGCTGCCAGCTGTTCTTTCCCGGTCCCTGTCTCACCTGTTAAGAGGACCGGAAGGGGAGAAGCCGCTATCTGCTCTAAGGAGGTGTCCGCCTCGTAACCGCCGGTGTAAAATTCATCAAAGCTGCCTAAAAACAAGTCAGAAGCTTCTGTCCTTGTGTAATAGGGAATATCATTTTTAACCGTCGGCATAAATGACTTCTGGGAGCGCAGATAAAACGCGGTATATGCGTGTCCGTCGTGATGGACGATCCGCCGGGATACGTAGGT
>CAUEKH010000447.1 GCA_959018155.1 uncultured Hungatella sp. | reverse complement strand
GATTATCCAACTGCTATCAATAAACTTAAATACGATAGCAACAAGACAGCTTTATGGGAACTGGATAGCAGAATAAAAAACAGTTTTACAGACTGATAAATCTGGATTCACTTAAGGTTTTGTGAATATTGACTTTTTCCCGTTTTGCAGAAGTGTATCTACTTCTGCCCTACTTTATGACACTCAAAATAGCTATCCTGGCAATAAAATATATACAGGATAAAGAAAGCAGGAGGCGTTTCTTATGAAGAAAATCGGACTGGGAATTGCAATCTTATTATTTGCACTTGTATTTAATTCCTGTTCATCCGGAATGGGCTGGGTAACTCTTGGACTTGGGATTATTGGACTTATCTTTTCAGTTGCCGGCTTTCTGGATCAGGGAAAATAAATGATTTTTCCGGTAAGACAATAAGGCCCCAAAAGCCAGAATTACTCAGCTTTTGGGGCCTTATCTTACAATATATTACCACAGATTCTTATAAATCTGCTTCACATCCTCTTCTGTAACTTCACGGATTGTATTCTGCGGGCTTCCGCTGTCCATGGCATCGAATGCCATTTTATCAATCACTTTGAAGAACTCCTCTTTTTCAATTCCATATTCAGCCAGAGTCGGCGTCTCAAGTTCCTTTGTGATGGCTTCAATCGCAGCCAGGAATTTCTCACTGGCTTCCTTATCGGAATCTCCGTCAGCCGCTGCCCCGATGGCACGGCCCAGTACAGCGAACCGATCATAGGCGCCTTCTAACGCAAAGCTTAAGCACTCCTTTAACAGCATGGCATTGGAAATGCCGTGGGCTACGTGGAATAAGGCGCCAATAGGACGGCTCATACCATGAATGATTGTGACAGACGCGTTGTTGAAAGCGATTCCCGCCTCCAGAGCCGCAACCGACATCTCCACTCTGGCTTCCTCGTTGCCGCCATCCTTAAATGCCACCGGAAGATATTTGAAAATTCTCTTCACCGCCGATAAGGCAAATGTATCGGCAAGAGTCTGGGACTTTCTGGAGGTGTACGCTTCTACTGCATGGCAAAGGGCGTCAAGTCCGGTAGCCGCTGTGATTTTCGGCGGCGCCGTCATGGTGAACTGCGGGTCGATCACAGCCAGATCAGGCATTAAAACCTTTCCCTTCAGTAACATTTTTATATTTTTCTTCGTATCTGTGATAATGGTGAACTGAGTCGCCTCGGAACCGGTTCCGGCTGTGGTCGGCACCGCAACCATCGGAGGCATTTTTACATCGATCACCTTTCCCATGTAATCGGAAATGCTGCCACCGTTTTCCACGAGGGATGCAATCGCCTTCATGGAGTCGATAGGGCTGCCGCCGCCGAGAGCAACCAGGAAATCGCAGCCTTCTTCTCTGTATACTTTTAAGCCGTTCTCAATCATGGTATCGGTCGGCTCTCCCGTAATCTCAGAATAAATAGCGTATTCTGTCCCCTGATGCTTTAAGGCTTCCTCCACCTTTGCGCAGTTTCCAAGCTGAATCATTACTTTATCGGTCACAATCAGGGCTTTCTTTCCAAGGCCTCCGATTGCCTTCTCTGCCATATCCAGTGCCCCCGAACCGGAAATAATTTCGCCCGGTACAATAAATTCTCTGGCCATATTTTTACGTCTCCTTTTCTACTCTGTATTTTCTGCTCTGTATTTATAAGAATGTCCGCAAGCTTAAGCAGGCTTAAAATTTTGCGTCATGCAGCCATGTATACCGCTCATCCTCGCAGCGGTCAGTCTGAAGCCATGGATTTCCGTCGATGTGGCGAATCATCCAGCAGGTATACATCTGGAAGCCCGGCGCCACTGCCTGAGGATGCAATTCACCTCCCGGAATCGCGGAAAAGCTTCCGTCCACACTCTTATATACCTCGTCGCCCACGAAGCTGGCGCCAAATCCCTCCGGACGATCGAATTTGAAATAATACGTTTCCGGCTGCGGATGTCTGTGGGGCAGATAACCGGACCAGTTTCCTCTGTCGTTGAGCACTTCTCCCAAAACCATATTGGAGTAGGGGGCAATATCGTGGTCGAAAATCGTATTGACTCTCCGGTTGGCTACATTGCCAAATTTACCCTTGCTGGAATATCCCCACGGCGCGTCCTCCGGGCGGTACAGCTTTGCGGGAAATTCCGTCTCATTTTTCGTACACTGAACGAGAATTTCTGAATCCGCCTCAGCCTTCACACCGATCTCGCTTCCTGTGCAGGCGTGAACGCACCACGGCCCTTCTGTAAATACGTCTTTTCTGCTGACAGTCTCGCTGCCGCCCTCCCACGTATAGGTAATCTTTCCGGAAAGCAGTAAAACAGCCACTTCCTCACCGTTCCTCTGAAATGTCCTCGTCTCACCGGCCTTCATGCGGTAGACGCGGATGTCCATCATCATCGCCTGATATTCGTTGTCGTATGTTGTTAAAATCTTTTCTCCGTTTTCATCAAATTCCGGATAACCGAATACTTTTCCCATCTGTACAGTACCTCCTCGTATTTTTGATAACTTCATTTTTGATAGCCGGATTTTGGGGCAGCCTGATTTTAGAACTGCCTCATCCATATCCAGCTTTGCCGCACCGGCCCGTACCTCTGATTTCCTGTTGTCTCTGCCACTCTTTCCTCATCAGGAAATGAGCGGCGCCCACACCGGTTTCAGAAGCCGCGCCCGTGCGGCATCACCAACTGATATTTCATATTTGATATTAATACGCTCTGGATTCCTCGCGTCCTGTCATAACGCCTTCGCACGCCTCCCGCACGCTCTCTTTGTCGGAGGTGGTGGCAATGCCGACGTTCCACCAGGACTCGTATCCGTCAGTCATGGTCTTCGGAAGGACCTTTAAGTCGAATAAGCAGGCGATTTCCTGTTTCTTCGCGTCCTCAAGAGCCGCAACCAGTTCGTAAATCGTTCGGCAGGTATACGATTTGACGCCGTACCCCT
>CAUEKH010000446.1 GCA_959018155.1 uncultured Hungatella sp. | reverse complement strand
GTATTACCACTGGTACGCCAGATTCTCGGTTCTGGCCTATATCCTTTCCTATATCCTGATGATTGCCGTTTCCATCTTCGGCAGGGAAGTCAACGGTAAGAAACGGTGGCTTGGCGTCGGCAACGCTTCCTTCCAGCCGACGGAGTTTGTAAAGATTGCTCTGATCGTCATGCTGGCTGCCATGATTGTGCAGATGGGAAAAAATATCAATGATAAAAAGGGTGTATTTCTCGTCATTGGCACGACGCTTCCCATTGCTGCCATTGTAGCGGCCAACAACTTAAGTTCCGGAATTATCATCTGTGGAATCGCGTTTGTGATGCTGTTCGTATCGTGCAAGAAGAAATGGCCGTTTTTTGCCTGTGGTTTTGCCGCGGTCGGTGTGCTGTCGTTTGCCGGTCCCATCGCCATGGTGCTGGAAAAGACAGGTATTCTGAAGGAGTATCAGCTGAGCCGAATCCTTGTCTGGCTGGAACCGGAAAAGTACAGTTCCACCGGCGGCTATCAGGTCCTTCAGGGACTCTACGCCATCGGTTCCGGCGGCCTTGTGGGCCGGGGACTGGGGGAGAGTATACAGAAGATGGGATTTGTGCCCGAGGCCCAGAATGATATGATATTTTCCATTATCTGTGAGGAACTGGGACTGTTTGGGGCTGTCTCGGTGATTCTGATTTTCTTATTCATGATTTACCGTTTCATGTTGATCGCGGATAATGCCCCGGATTTATTCGGCGCCCTGATCGTGGTCGGCGTGATGGGCCACATCGCGATTCAGGTAATTTTAAATATTGCCGTTGTTACAAATACGATCCCCAATACGGGAATTACGCTTCCGTTCATCAGCTATGGAGGAACGTCGGTTCTCTTCCTGATGATAGAGATGGGTATGGTTCTAAGCGTGTCCAATCAGATCCGTCTGGAAAAATAGTATCAGAAGTGAAACCATTCTCACACTTTTTACATAGGATAGTATATAAGAAGCCACGGGAGGTATTGGATTGTCGGCGATAGAAGTCCACGGGTTACAGTCCTTAAAGGGTGAGATAAAAGTCCAGGGTTCCAAGAATGCCATTCTGCCCATCATGGCGGCAGCCATTCTTCATAAGGGTACGACAGTGATAGAGAATGTCCCCAGGATACAGGATGTGTTCTGTATGCTGGGGATACTTAAAAGCATCGGATGTGAATGTCAGTTTACGGGACACCGGCTTACGATCGATGCTTCGGAAGTGAGTAAGACTGAGATTCCGAAAGAATTTGTGAAGAGTATGCGCTCTTCCATCATAGTTTCAGGACCGCTTCTTTCCAGGCTGGGGGAGGCCATAACAAGCTTTCCGGGAGGCTGTTCCATCGGAGAGCGGCCCATTGATTTACATTTTACGGCCCTTCGGGCCCTGGGTGCAAGGGTCTGCGAGGAAGGGGAAGAGATTCGGGCGGCTGCCGGGAGACTGGCGGGCGCCGATATTTATTTTCCATTTCCCAGTGTGGGGGCTACGGAGAACGGCGTTATGGCGGCTGTGCTGGCAGATGGCGTGACAGTCATCCACGGCGCGGCAAGGGAGCCGGAGGTTGGAGAACTCTGCCGGTTCTTAAATGGCTGCGGGGCGTGTATTAAAGGGATAGGAACCTCGAGACTGGCTGTAACCGGTGTAAAGGAACTTCACGATTCCGTATTTCCCGTGGCGGGAGACAGGATCGTGGCAGGGACGTATCTCTGCGCCGTGATGGCGGCGGGCGGGGAAATCTCCATGACCGGCATTGTGCCGGAACATTTGGAGTCGGTCCTTTTCTGTGCGGAGCAGATGGGAGCGGATATCAGGCGGTATGAGGAGGCCATTGCTGTCTCCATGGTGGGCCGGCCCGACGGTAACTGCGTGATTACAGGGCCGTACCCTGAATTTCCCACGGATTTACAGTCGCCGATGATGGCCGTGATGGCGGCCGCCGCCTCCCCAAGCCGCCTGGAGGAAACGATTTTTGAGGGAAGATTTGGCACCGCAAAAGAATTGCAGAAACTCGGCGCAGATATTATAATAGAGGAGAACAGAGCCATTGTCCATGGTCTGTATCCTTTAAAGGGAGGAACGGCGACCGCTAAGGATTTGCGGGGAGGCGCTGCGCTGGTGGTAGCAGGGCTGGCCTCAGAAGAGATGACTCATATTGATGGCTGCAGCCATATTGAGCGCGGCTATGAAGATATCTGCCAGGATTTGGGAAGTCTTGGCGCTGTAATCAGAGGAATAGAATGATAAAACAGAAAAGAAGCAAACGAGGAATCGTAATCGGGATAACTGCCGCGTGTTTTCTGGTATTCGCAGCGGCCGTGATGTCTTTAAGGATAAAGGACATCACGGTGACCGGCAGCCGGCAGTATACGGAGAATGAAGTAATCGACCTGATATTCAGAGGAAGATGGGACAGGAATACGATTTACTGCTTCTACAGGGACCGCTTTAAGGAGCATGAGCAGATTCCATTTGTAGAGGACTATAAAATCGTATTCCAGAGCCCGACGAAAATAGAGATTATTGTCTATGAGAAGAGCATTGTGGGATACGTGTCCTACATGGGAAGCTATATGTATTTTGACAAGGATGGGATTATTGTGGAGAGTTCCGGCGAGAAGCTGGCGGGGATTCCGCTGGTGAGCGGGCTGAAATTTGGCCATATCGTGTTACACCAGCCCCTGCCTGTGGAGAACGGTGGAATTTTCGACGAAATCCTGAATCTGACCCAGCTTTTGTCCACCTATGAGATTTCGGTGGACAGGATTCAGTACGATACCCACGGGGATGCCACGCTGATTATCGGGGAGATCGATGTGTTTCTGGGCAGCAATGACCAGATGAGCGGGAAAATTTCCGAATTGAAGGATCAGCTTCCGGTGCTTACGGGACTTTCGGGTACGCTGTATTTAGATACGTACAATGAGGCGGACACTGCCA
>CAUEKH010000445.1 GCA_959018155.1 uncultured Hungatella sp. | reverse complement strand
CGGCCAGAACCGCCAGCACACTGTGGACCAGAATATTGTTGACCAGGCGGACCTTTCTGGCCGACCTCATTTTTTCCTGCTTCATATTAGAATGCCTCCTCATCTTTATAGGATTTGCTGTTGCGGTACGTAAAGAGCGCGCCCACAGCCAGAATAATGAATGTCAGAATACCGATGACCGCACCGATATTGTAGTACTGTTTGTCAATGGTCAACTTGTAGAGCCACGTAACCAGCAGGTCAGTCTTGCCCGCCGTGGACGCTAAATTGGTGACCGGATCGCCTCCCGACAGTAAGTAAATGACATTGAAATTATTGACATTTCCCGTAAATGTGGCGATTAAGTACGGAGTCGTCACATAAATCATATAAGGCAACGTGATTTTCATAAATGACTGGACCGCGTTGGCGCCATCCACCCTGGCCGCCTCGTACAGTTCTTCCGGGATATTCTGAAGCACGCCGGTCAGCTGTAAGAGGGTGTAGGGAACGCCGACCCACACGTTGATTACGATGATCGTCACCCTCGCCCATGTCGGATTCGTGAAAAATGGAAGGCTGGCGTCCTGGGCGATAATTCCCAAATTTCTCAGAAGCACGTTGACCGCCCCGTTAGGCTGAAGCATGGTTCTCATAATCAAGAGCGATACGAACATCGGTACCGCGCAGGAGAGCACGAAGCAGAATCTCCAGAATCCCTTGGCCCTTGTCTCCTTCCTGTTGATGGCAATGGCCAGAATCATACCGAATATGTAGTTGCTGAAGGTGGCGAAAAATGCCCACACCAGAGTCCAGCCAAGCACAGACCAGAAGGTGCTTCCAAGAATACTGCTGGAATCGAACAGCGCCCGGAAATTGTCGAGTCCCACCCAGTTAAACAGTACCAGGTGATTGTCAAGCTTGCTGTAATTCGTAAATGCCATACAGATCATGAACAGCAGCGGCAGCACCGTGAATCCGAAGATAAAGGTGAGGGGCGGCGTCATGAACAGCCGGTATAAATTCTCGTTGAGCAGGCTCTTTAAATCCTCGACAAAAGTATTCACATGTTTCCCCTGTTTATCGAGACACTCTGCCTTGTAAGCGCTCTTAAGTGTTCCGCGCCAGACCCATACCATGATAACAGTCAGAAACAGGACGGCGACGCCGTAAAGCAGAATCAGCACCGACTGGTCGCCTTTCACATACATATAAACCTGATTCGCCTCGTCCCATATTTCCTGCTGCCCCACGGTTCCCAGACTCCCCAGCATGGAGATGCAGTGGAAGCCGGAAGTAATCATGAAAACCACGTAAGCAATTTCCACAGCCATAAATAAAAGCCCTTTGGCCAGCTGCTTATGGACGATATTTCCCAGTCCCATGACCACCATGGAAAGCTTCGTCTCCAGTCCGCCCTGCCGGATTGCCGCCATACAGCTGTATGGTGTGTCAAATTCCTTTGCTCTTCTCTTCTTTTCCATTCTCATCACTCTCCTATATTCCATCACTGTTCATCGCAGCGTTCATGGCTTCTGTCTGTTCCGCGGCATTTTCGTGAGTCACGCTCTTGTTGCGGATTCCCTTTCCCATGTTTTCCACCGGAACCCAGCAGTTATTCATCTTCGCCACAAATGGCTGAAGAATCGACGTGCGGTTAAAGGTATCATTCTGAGCCGCCACCAGCGCATCCCCCGCGATCACCGGATCCTTCATCAGTTCAGTATTACACGGAACCACATTTCTCAGCTCATAATGGAGGCGCTGCGCCTCGGCGGAGCCTAAATAGACCGCCAGTTCCACAGCTGGAACCATGTATTCCGACTCGGTATTGACCCCGATAGCCTTGGAACCGGCATAGGAGTACATCTGTTTTTCCTCACCGTTTAATGTGTAGGTCGGAAGAGAGGCAACCCCCATGTTGTCCCCTAAGATTTCCTTCACGCTGGCCATATCCCAGGAACCTGAGAAAATGGCATTGATGCTGCCGTCGCGCAGCCCCGCCATACCAGAACCGTCCGCGTCCACTTTAAAGTTGGGATTCGCCACCAGGTCAATTAGGTAATTCGTCACCTCAACCGCCTTATCCCCGGAAAAATCGACACCCTTCGATTCGTCGGTCCCGTCTCCGAACAGGGTACAGCCGTTGCCGATGTAGAAAGCCGGCAGATACCAGGAGTTTGTAAATGGAAATGACACCACTCCGACCTCCAGCATCCGGTCAAGATTCTTAATGTCCTCCTCGGAGAAAACGCTCTTATCGTAGTACATATACCACGTGTTTGTGGTAAATGGAATTCCGTACACTTCCCCGTCCATCGTCACAGAATTAAGAACCTCCGGGGAATTCGTGCTCTCAATCTCTTCCCTGTACTTTCCGCCAAATTTCACCAGCGCATTGGCGTCCGTCATAATGGTGAGCGTGTCATTCGCGTATAAAAATACATCCGCGCTGGCCTCCGCATCCTGGGAAACCTGCCCCGCCGAGGTTGCCTCATCCGCTACCCCGTAAATAAATGTAATATCCCACTCCGGATGCTGCTTGGCAAATTCCTTACAGCTCGTCTGAAGCCATTCTCCGCTGTCCTTCGACTGGTCCTCGGAAGGCGACCATACCATCAACCGGACTTCCTCTGCCCCCGACTTCGCGTTTCCTGCCCCTGCGCAGCCGCCAAGCGATGCCGCCGCCATCAACGCAGCCAGCGCCGCTGCCAATCCTCTCTTCATGCTTTCTTCCTCCTGATTTTCCAAAAAAGTTTCGTTTTGTTTCGTATATTTGCATCATACTCCTTTTTCTCTGAGCAGTCAAGAGGATTTTTAGGCATTTTTTATATTTTATCTCATTATTTTTTTTGGTTTTTTACGATTGATGCAAATTATTTTTTTATTTTCACGATCATTTTCGAAACTTTGCGAAATTTCCAGTAATAATATGGCTTTCCATCTTGCATTTTCAATATACTTTCTATATAATGAAATCAT
>CAUEKH010000444.1 GCA_959018155.1 uncultured Hungatella sp. | reverse complement strand
GCCGTTGTCGCAGGCGCTTCCGTCTTAGCCGGCGCCGGTTTCGAACTGCATCCCGCAAGCGCCGCCGCTGCCATTACCGCACAGGCAAATAAAGAAACTGCTTTTGCTTTTTTCATAACCTGATACCTCCTTAATAGAATGTGAGTTTGTAAGGTGATCGTACTATCACAATACAAACAGAAATAACAAAAGCATGCCGCTTATCTGACACTGTTGTCCCGCTCCGCATGCTTTACACTTACATAATCACAGTATCACAGCGGCGTCTATTTGTCAAACTATTTATCGAAAAACTGTATTTTATTTTATTATTTTGACATTGTTAATTTAATAGCGAGATAAATCCGGTTGTCTTTTCTTATATCCTGTGGTAAACTACTATTAGTTTAGTCATCGTACTAATCAGGGATACCGTACTGCGGTAATCCTATTACTTTTCATGAGGTGCACATTTATGAAGCTGCTGAATCAACAGCTGATCAAAGACAGCAATTTAAAACGCGTCTACAATTTCGTCTACCAGAATCCCGGTATCTCCCGGGCTGCTTTGGCAAAGCAGACTTCTCTGAGCAAGACCACCGTATCTGCTCTGGTTGACGAACTGATTGAACAGGGTTATCTTCAGGATTTGGGTGTTTCCGATGATACCACAGTTCCAGGCAGAAAACCCAATGCTTTGAAACCGCTTGCTGGCAGTTATTATACGATCGTACTGCTCTGGGGGGAATATTATATCGAGGCGCACTTAACGGATATCACCGGCAGTTCTACCCCGTTTATACGCCGGGAAGCCAGGGACCCCTGGTCGTATATCAGCACATCCCGCGAATGCGTCGATACCATCATCAGCCGGAACGGACTGAAGAAATGGCAGATTCTCGGTATCTGCATCGTCGTGCCGGCCATGATTGATATGGAAGCAGAAAAAATTTACTCAACCTCCCTTCATTTTATGAAGTATGAAAACTTTGGTTTTGTCGAGGAACTGCAAAAAGCTTTCCCCGATTTTAAGACTCTGCTCTTAAATGACACCGCCTGCCAGGCTTATGCGGAGAAAACGTGTACCGGACTGAAAGAGCCGGATTTTGCATTCATCAATTTCGACCGCGGCATCGGCGCCACTCTCTTCATTCACAATGAAATGCTGGGACACGCCTCCGCTTCCTACACCCAGTTCGGCCACTATTCCGTATGCCCTGACGGGCCGCTGTGCGAATGTGGCAACCGCGGCTGCCTCGAACTGGTCATCAGCGAGGAGGCGCTGTCGCAGCAGTATCGGGAGGAAAAAGGAAGTTCTAAAGGCAGATATCCCATTACGTATAAGGATTTGGGATATGCGGCCGCGATCGGTGACGAGACTGCCAAAAAAGTGCTGGAACGGGCGGCCAAAACCTTCGCGCACGCTCTGGGTAACTTAATCTGTCTCGTCCATCCAAAGCTGATTATTCTGGGGGGAAAGGGTCGCGATCTGGGCGATTATTTTTTAGAAGAGACGGTTCGCCAGCTTGGACAGACCGGTTTTCGCCATATGGTCGAGACGGTATCTCTCCGTTACAGCCTGCTGGATGGCGGAGCCTGTTTTGTCGGCGCTATGAAATATTTTTTCGATACCCATTTCAGCTTTGGGGATACCAGTGATACCGGATTTTATCTCGGCTGATGATAGAAAGGAGTTCAATCACCGTTATGAAAAAACTGAATGTTGCCATTGTCGGCTGCGGCCGTATTTCTGTCTGCTATGCGGATGCATTTCGACGTCTGTCGGAATTTATCCACGTAAGCTATGCTGTCGATATCTGTCTCGACAGGGCGAAAGCCTTTGCGGAGCAGTTCGACTGCGCCTTTACCGATAATTTCGATGAAATTCTGGACAAGGGGATTGACGTGGTTCATCTCTGCCTTCCCCATTACCTCCACCCGGTCATGGCTGTCAAAGCCATGGAGGCGGGAATCCGCGTTCTGACGGAGAAACCCATTGGAATTACCTTACAGGATGCGGATCTCATGCTGGAGACACAGAAGCGGACCGGAATGAAACTGGGCTGCATTTTCCAGACGCGGTACGTCAAAGGCGTGGAAATGATCCGCCAGTTCGTGAGGGAAGAACGGTTCGGTAAGGTCCTGGGCGCACGCTCTTCTTTAACGTGGAACCGTCCTTACTTGTATTATGAGGGAAGCGACTGGAAAGGCACCTGGGATAAGGAGGGGGGCGGCGTTCTCATCGACCAGGCGATCCACAGTATCGACCGGGTGCGTTTTATCCTTGGAAGTGACGTGGAATGGATCGACGGCAGCGTTCACAACCGCTTCCATCATGAGGCGACGGCAGACGGCAGAAAAATCCTGGTGGAAGATGCCGCAGAGGCTGCCATCCGCTTTAAAAACGGGTGTATCTATAATCTATATGCCTGTAATTACTATACCTCTGACGCCCCCATTTCTCTGGAAATTGAGTGCGAGCGGGGCCGGCTGGGAATGGTTCAGGATATGGGCTACATCCATGCCGACGGCTGTTATACGGAGATCAGGAACGCCTACGAGACAACCATGGTCGGCCCTGATTACTGGGGAAGCAGCCACCACCTGCAGATAAAGGACTTCTATCAGTCGGTCCTGTATGATCGCCCTGTCGCCATCGACGGACTGGAAGGGCGAAAGACGCTGGAAATTGTGAAGGGGATTTATCTGTCATCGCTGAAGAAGGAGCGGGTTTATCTTCCGTTTGAAGACGTGAGATATGAGAAGCTGCCGGAATAGGTTGGAATGATGCAGATGATGCGGTAAGATGTGAAGATGTATAAAGTTGAACCCAAACCAAGAGGTTAATGAAAACGGCCCCTGGCCTGATATGAAGAGGCGGCGTGGAAATTATGTTTTCCGCGCCGCCTCTTCATATCAGGCCCTCTGTTTTCTGTTCTCTGTTTTCTGTTCTCTGTTTTCTGCTCTCTGTTTTCTGTTCTCTGTTTTCTG